>CANGUQ010000087.1 GCA_947456915.1 Betaproteobacteria bacterium | reverse complement strand
CCGACCGCACCGCTCAAGATAGTTGACGCTGACAGCTCAGGATAGTTGACACCGGGCAACCGCCCGAAACACCGGCGCACCAGCCCCATCGGTCAGTGAAGGCAAGGATGCGTGCCCCGTAGATCCTGGCAAGCTTGTGTTTCTATTTCAGCGTCGATGTCTCTGACATTGGAAGTGCCTTGTTCGAAGGTCTGGCCCCTCGGCGGGGCAGGATGCAAGTGTGCGCGTTCAGCCAGCCGCTCCAGCGTGTGCTCGCCTCGCATGCCCTCCAACGCCACCGTCCCCTGAACTCTTGCCGGGGCGGCTTCCGCCGCCGATCGGTGCAGAGGCTTCACCCGGCCGGGTGTCCGAACTCCCGGGTACGTCGTAGCCGGCCATCAGTCCATCGACCACGCCATGCAACTCATCCCAGGGGGTCTCGCGAAAATTGTGATTGCGAACGATGAACGAAGCTCCGGCATAGAACTTCTCGTACTGCTGATGACGACCCGCGAACTCTGAGCCAACCAGATCCCAGGCGAGCTTGAACAGCTTCATTCGCGCGGTCGCGCCCATCTGCGGCGTTTGCCAAAACTGCTCGAAGCGCTTGCCCAGTTGCTCATCTTCCAGCACCGAAATGTCGGCCGGCATCTGGAACACTCCACCGCCACACAGTTCACGAACGGCATCGATGATCTGGGAGTGATTCTCGGTGCACCAGTTGAGGCCCGCGTACATGTACCGGCGGTTGTACGTAAGGTGCCCTGCAGGCCAGGCTTCGGCGTCCTGAATCTGACCCGCGATCACGCCACCCAAGGTTGCCTCCAGAGCGGCCAACCGGCCAAGCGTCTCACGTACGGCAGGAATCTGATCGGCTCCCGAGCCCTGGGTGATGCGAGACGCGAGACCGACGAGAAGTCTCATCTTCGCGTGGAACCGCACGTTCGACTGGTGGTTCCCGTAGCAATGCGCGGGCGTCTTGATGTAGATGTCGCGCGCCAGGACCGGGTCCCCATGCACGAACACCTTCTCCCAGGGTACCTTGACCTCATCGCACATTACCATGCAGTCCGTCTCGTCGTACCGGTGCGCGAGCGGGCTGTCGAACTCGACCTGCGCGTCGCGCTCGAACGGCTTGCGCGACCAGAGCGTCACTCCTCGCGCATTGCAGGGCACGGCACAGGTGATGGCTTCTGCGATCTGAGTCGGCGCGAGCGGAATCAGATTGCCGATCCAGATCTCGTTGGCGAACACCGCCCCGGTGGCAAGCATCTTCATTCCCGAGATGACCAGCCCGTCGTCTTCTTCCCGTACCACGCGCAGCGTCGGACTGGGTACGTTCGCCTTATCGTAGAACTCGGGGTTGCGCGCGGCCTGCGGCGGTATCACTGCGTAGCATGCGTAGACGTCGTTCCTTCGCATGTGCTCGTAGTATCTCGTGAGATTGTCGGCGTACCGTCCGAACAGCGCTGGTGAGGTCGACATCCCCGTAACGAAGCTCGCAACGTGATCAGGCGAGCGGCCAAGCAGCCCGTAGCTCAGGTTGGCGATTCTGCGATGCAGCGCGGTCCGCTTCTCCAGATCCTGCCTCGAGCGTGCGCGCAGGAAGTACGCGCTGAAGCGCTCACCGTCTTCGACGAAGCTCGAGTCGTCGAGATTCTCTGGCGCGGCCTTCATGTCGTAGATCTCGGCGATGCTGTGCGCGGCATTGCGGAAAGCCGGGTGGGAGGTCACGTCCGTCACCTTCTCCGCACCGATATAGACGACCCGGCCGTCCCGCAATGACTCCAGATGCTCGCTGCCAGTCTTCAGCATGGTCCAGATCCTTGGATATGCCTGGCAGAGCCGAAACGCACTCTGTTCTGCCAGTGGTCAATCGGGTCGACCGGCGCGTTACTTACTGCCGCTCGTCTCGTAATAGTGAATCTCGTAAAGCAGGCAGCCTGCCACTGAAGAAAACGGGCCGTGGTGGACGCCAGGCGGACGACATGCGTAGGTGAACGCATGTGAAGCCTGGCCGCCGTGGCCCTTGTCGTCACAGCCGACGACGAGATCTCCCTGGAACAGAAACACCTCTTCCCAGTGGTCATGCACGAACGGAACCGTAGAGAAGGCTCCGGGCGCCAGCCTGAGCAGGCGAGTCCGGCTTCCACGCTTGGCAGTCTCGTCGATATCCGACGCGAGGATGAGCTGGGTGAATCCGCCGGGATAACCGGGAGGCACTTCCCAGCGTGGATCGTTCAGGTCCACGCTCACGAACTCGAGATGCTGTTTGAGATCCATTTTCATTCCACGAAACAGTGTGTTCAGGCCGCCCGAGTCGCCGCCTGCGCGACAAGGAACTCGGACAGGGCAAGCCCCTTCTCGCCGTTCGTGACCAGGCCCTGCACCATGCTTGACAGAGCTTCGAACCGGCGTTTGTCGAGACCACGAAACAAGACGTCATTCACTTGTCGCTGGAACGGCGCAAGTGAGCGCACCAGCGCCTCGCCGGCTGGCGACAGGACTAGCAGGACCCTGCGTCCGTCGGCTGGGTCAGCGCGCTTCATTATCAGGCCGCGCTCGGCAAGTTTGCCGGAAGCCATGGTGGCGAAAGCTCCACTGCGGTGCAGCTGCGCGGCCAACTGCCCCACGCTCATGCCGTCCGCGCCGCCGAACTGGCGCACGATCATGAGGACCTCGTACTGCACACCCGTCAGACCGATCAGGGCGCCGAAGCCGTCTCGGCACGCGACGATGTGATGGGCATAGGCCATCAGGTTGTGGATGAGGTCGCGAAAAGCCGCATCCGAGCCTTCGTGAAGCAGCGCCGGGCGGGACACGGTGCGCAGATCGGTTCGACGTGTTTTCTGACTGGAGGCCATACCGGATCTTAGGGGGGCAGTATTCGCTTTGTCAAATTAACTAACTTTGTTAGCTTACCGCCTTGCGGCCTGGCGCGAATGAAGATATAAAACTCCTGCGGCCGGGGTGTGCATGCCAGGCCGGCATCCGGGTCTTCCGGAACCATCAGGCAGGTTTTCCAGTTACGAGGTGAAGGATGAAGCGCGCATCAGCACTTCCGGCCGTCATGCTTTGCTTGCTGATCGGACCCGAGGCCGACGCACAACCGGTCGATTGGCCAGTGAAGCCGATCAGGATCGTTGTCCCTTTCGCCCCCGGCGGAAACACCGATGTCGTAACGAGAATGACCGCTCAGGGTCTGCAGCCGCTGCTCGGCCAGTCGATGATCGTCGAGAACCGAAGCGGTGCTGGGGGCGTGATCGCAATGGAGTACGTCGCCAAGTCTGCGCCCGACGGCTATACGTTGCTGATGTCATCGACGGGGCCACACGTGATATCGCCGAGCCTGGTTGCCAAGCTGCCCTACGACCCCATCAAGGACATCGCGCCGATCAGCAACGTCAGCAGCAATGCCCTGGTGCTGATGGTCCATCCCTCCTTGCCCGTACGCACGGCCAAGGAGCTCATCGCGCTGGCAAGGCGTATGCCGGGACAGTTGAGCTATGGCTCGGCCGGTGTGGGCGGAACCACTCACCTTTCCGGGGAAATGTTTGGTTCAATGGCTGGCGTGAAGCTGGTGCACGTCCCGTTTCGTGGGGGCGCGCCCGCAACCGCAGCTGCACTCGGCGGCGAAGTCGCGATGACCTTCGCGAATCTTTCCGATGCATTGCCGCAGATCAAGGCAGGAAAGCTGCGCCCGCTGGGCGTCACCAGCGCGACCCGGCAGCCGCAACTGCCCGACTTGCCGACCATTGGTGAAGCGGCGTTGCCGGGCTACGAGGTCATCGTCTGGAACGGCCTGATTGCGCCGGGAGCCACCTCACCCGAGATCATCAACCGACTGGCTAGTGCAGTGCAGAAGGTCGTTCGCGAACCTGCGTTTCGCACGCGACTGACCGAGATCGGCTCGGTGCCGATCGGGGATACGCCAGAGCAGTTCCGGGCCTTCGTAGCCAGGGAGATGGCTCGCTGGGCCAAGGTGGTCAAGGACTCCGGAGCGAAAGCCGAGTAGAAGCACCGGCGCGTAACGGCGCAATCGTCCGTGACCAAGTACACCATCTGAAGCGGGACCAACGCGATGGCAGAGCTACCAGCAGTGATCGACACGAGATTCCGCTCGGCGCTTCGCCGACTCGCTGCCGCGGGTCGTATCGAAGTGTTTGGCGGACCAGCCGACATCGAGTACGAGATCGCCAGCATTCTCAAGAAGCGCGATGGCGGCAAGGCCATCCTGTTCCCCGAAGTCAAGGGGCACCAGATGCCCGTCATCGGCAATCTGCTCGCGTCCCAGGCGAACTGCGAAGCTGCGTTCGGGATGGACTTCTGGGGAATTCGGCAGCTGGTGGGCCGTGCGATGGCAAATCCACTCGACCCACGGGTCCTGCCAACGGCGCCATGGCACGAGAACGTGTTCACCAGCGGCATCGATGTCGGCAGACAGTTACCTGCGCTTCGGCACGCCGAGAACGACCCGGCGCGCTTCATCACTGCCGGCGTCGTCATCGTGCGCGACCCGGACTCCGGAGTCTACAACGCGTCCTATCACCGGCTACAGTTGTCGGGCACCAACCGCACAGCGGTGCGGATGGATTACGGGCGTCACCTGCGCCTCGCCTTCGAGCGCGCGCAGAAGCGCGGCGAGGACCTTCCGATTGCCGTCTGCATAGGTACCGATCTGTCCGTCTTGTACACGGCCGCCACCATGGGCTCGCAGATGCCCGAAGGTGCGGACGAACTCAAGGTTGCGGGCGGCCTGATCGGCGCGCCTTTGCCCGTGTGCCGCGGCCTGACTCAGGACCTGCTCATCCCTGCCGAAACCGAGATCGTTCTCGAGGGCGTGATGCGGCATGACCAGAGCATCCATGAAGGTCCGTTCGGAGAGTTCGTGGGGTTCATGTCGAACGATGGCCCTGCACCGATCTTCGACATCACGGCGCTCGCGCATCGAACTTCTCCGATGTACTTTGCGATCAACGGCTATGGCCGGGAAACCGTGATGTTGCGCAAGTACGTCCTCGAAGCGAGCCTGCTGAAGGTGCTGCAGGCGGCAACGCCCGTGGTCACGGACGTAGAGATGACTGCCGGCGGTCTGCACCGCTTCCACGCCGTTCTGAGCATCACCAAGCAGTCCGCGCAGCATGACGGTCTGCAACGAAATGCGATCCTCGCGTCTTTCGGTGCACTGAAGGATCTCGATATGGTCATTGCGGTGGATGGCGATATCGACATCCATGACCCTGCCGATGTCGAGTACGCATTGGCAACGCGCATGGAGGCGTCCCAGGATCTCATCGTGATCCCGGGCGCGCGAGGGCACGAGTACGTTCGCAAGGGACGCGATGGCATCCGAGCCAAGCTGGGAATCGACGCCACAGTGCCCTTCGCCCAGAAGGAGCGCTTCTCGCGCGTGAAGTTCAAGGATGTACCGTTCGATGTGCAGCGCTTCTCGGCCGACGCTCATCGCCATGTGTCATGGCTTGGCGAATGAGCTGTTTGCGGAGATTGCGCCCCAACGTGGAGAACTGAACATGGCCGGGAAAGTGAACTACATCTTCACCGTCAGCATGGATGTCGATGCAGACAAGGAGGCGCTGTTGAACGATGTGTACGATAACGAGCACATCCCGCTGATCCTGAAGGTGCCCGGCGTGGTTTCCGCGAAGCGCTACAAGGTGAGCCCGCTCACCATGATTCTCGGCGGCGAGAGAAAAACCATAGTCATGGAGGGTGAGCCAGCCTACATGGCGGTTTACGAATTGGAGAGCGCCGATGTTCTGGTCAGCGAAGCGTGGGCGAACGCCGTGGACGCAGGCCGTTGGCCCACGCAAGTCCGGCCATTCACCAGGAACCGCCGTCACGTCTTGAGAAAGATGCTCGGATGAGCATCTCGTCGTGCCAACTTGCCAGTGTCGATCGGTAGCTTGCTGATCGTTCTGGTGGACAGGCCGGGCACGGTGAGCGCGTTCACGATGGCGATGATGGCTGCGAATCTGCGCCGCCTGGCGCGGCTGATGTTCATGCCGCCAGCAACCGCGACGGGATAAGTGCGTCTGGAGGGCGTGAATCGGCATGACAACAGCGGTTTTAGGCATCTGGCAGCCGCCGAAGCGTGTCCGGCCCGTCGACCGCAGTCCCTCGAAGTCGCGGTAGCTTATCGGCTGTTACGGCAATCGCGACTTACTATCTGTGGTGGCTTTTCAATACACGGTTAAGGCGGCTTGATCAGACTTTTCCTAGCGCCAGCGGTTTGCGGTGACAGTTAGCCGCGGGGTCTGCCCCCCCAGCCGCACGGCTCCATCACAGGAGGTTTATCATGGCAGGTTGGGACGCATTCCTCACGCAGCAGGACAAGCAGCACCTTGAGGTCTGGGGCAAGAAGGCGAACGACGGTTTCGGCGATCGGCCTGTGCTGCTCGTCATCGATGTGTACTACTCGGCCCTGGGACATGAGCGAAAGCCGATCCTGGAATCAATCAAGGATTGGCCGATGAGCTGCGGCCTGGAAGGGTGGGCGGCAGTCGATCGCATGGTCGGATTGATCGCGGCTGCCCGCAACAACGGCGTGCCGGTGATACACGCGCGCGCCAAGGCGGGCTTCCCAAGCGACTGGTTCCGCCGGGGCGACAAGGGGGAGCGTCGCAATCGCGCGATCGACCACCTGCCGCCGGAAATCCGGGCGCTGGCCAACGAGTTCGCGCCGCAAGTGGCGCCGCTACCCGGCGAACTTGTGATCGAGAAGGTGTGTGCGAGCGTGTTCGCTGGTACACCGTTGCTGCATCACCTGCGTGCAATCGGCACGGACACGGTGATCGTCTGTGGCGAATCGACCAGCGGCTGCGTTCGCGCCGCGGTGGTCGACGCAGTCACCTACCGTTACCGGGTCGGCGTAGTCGGCGAGTGCTGCTTCGACCGCACCCAGTCGTCGCACTGGATGAGCCTGTTCGACATGCACCAGAAGTATGCGGATGTGATCGACGTTCCGGCGGCGGCGGATTACTTCGCCTCGGTAGCGGGGCGAGGGGCGCCGTCACCTGGCTGAAGTCATCCGTGTTCCCGTTTTTCCCCGCAACGTTCATCAGCAGAGGCTTGCTCAAGTTTGGCCGCATTTCCGGGCAAGGCAGCAACTACCGCCGTAAACACGCTGGCCTTTCCGGCTTCGCATTTCCGGAGGCCCGACTGGCGGCATCACGCTACGGGCGATGACATTGACGCCACAGCGCGGTTGTGCCCTTACGTGAGCCGCTTGCTCCTTGGCGCGAAAACTCTGCCTCTGGACCCTGCGGTTTTGCGGGGGGATTACCGTTTGGACTCCACACCATGCCCTGCGGGGACGATCATCAGTTCGCCTCTGAAGGAGTCGGGAAGGCCACTCCTGTAACCCGCGAAGACGTTAGTTCTGCGTCCTCCGGCCAAGCGAAGCAAAGTAGTCCGCGGCCGCGTTGCCATCGATCACTTCGCCATATTTCTGGTGCATATCGAAAAGATTTATCCAGTGCGAGGCCTGGGTGCGGTCAAAGCAGCACTCGCCGACAATTCCAATGCGGTAACGAAGAGCATGGCCATCGAGAACCGCAGCTCGAACACATCCGCTAGTAGACTCGCCACACACAATCAAAGTGTCAGCGCCCGTTTGGCGCAGATAATGCAGGAGTGGCGTCCCCGCGAACGCGCTCGGGGAAGTCTTGCCGAATACAAGATCGCCGGGTTTCGGCGCCACCTCTGCGACGATCTCGTTTGCAAGCGCACGGATCTCAGGCGGAAGACGGTCGATACCTCGCTTTCCTTTACTCACGCGTTCCACGACTCGCGTGCTATCACTAGGAAAATCGGGTAATCCGCGGACATAAGCCACAGGAACGCCATTGGCTCGGGCAGCGGCGATCAGCCTGACCATGTGGTCGATCGCCTGCCAACCCGCAAGCCCGCAGCTCATCGGCCAGTCCTTTATTGATTCAAGCAGGGGTTTGCGTTCGTGCCCAACCGCCGCGTAGTAGACATCTACAACCAGCAGTACTGGACGCTCACCGAACTCGTCCCGACTTTGTTTACCCCATATGGCGATGTGCTGCTTATCCTCCTCCGTCAAGAAATCATTCCATCCAGCCATGGTCGTATTCTCCTGGTTGTACTGTGTTACGCGTGCATTGCCGCGGATACGCAACAGGGGCACCGGAGCTGACGGCGCACGATCGCTGTGGCGAGAAGATAGCGCAGCGTCGAGATGGAACCGAGTACGTGACGTTGCGTTCGTCCGGCTACCGCGAGGTTGGTAATCTTCGGGTAAGGCAAGCGTTCGTGATCGAGCAGAGTGTTCCTTAGTCGAGCTTGACCCCCGCCTCCTTGACTACTTTCGCCCAGCGCGCTATTTCGAGCTTCAGGTGCTCGCCGAGCGCGGCGGATGTGCCGCCAACCGGTACCAAGGCGTTGCTCAGAAAACGCTCGCGCATCTCGGGTTGCTGCAGGATGCGATTGATCTCGGCGTTGAGCTGATTGACGATGCCAGACGGCGTGCCCGCCGGCGCAAAAATCCCCTGCCAGACCGTCGACTCGAAATTCGGCACACCGGACTCGGCGATGGTGGGAAGCTCGGGCGCGAGTTCGACGCGCTTGGTGCTGCCCACAGCGAGTGCCCGCACCTTGCCGGCCCGTGCTTGCGGCAGGACCACCGCGAGCGGGCTGAAAGTCGCCTGCACCTCGCCGCCGACGAGAGCAGCGAGAGTCGGCCCGGTACCCTTGTACGGCACGTCCAGCATGTTGATTCTCGCAAGCGACTTGAACAGTTCTGCCGTGAGATGCGTTATCCCTCCCGCCCCCCCCGATCCGTGGAGGAGTTGTCCGGGCTTCGCCCTTGCCAGGTCGATGAACTCCTGTACCGATCTAGCCGGCACCGAGGGGTTCACTGCCAGCACGAAGGGCGTCTGCGCCACCCACACAACCGGAGCCAGGTCCTTGATGGGGTCGTATGACAGGCTGCGAAAAAGCGACACGTTGGTGGCACTCGAGTTGTTCCCTACCAGCAGTGTGTAGCCGTCGGGCGCGGCGCGCGTCACCATCTCGACGCCAATGGTTCCGCTGCCGCCGGGCCGGTTGTCGACGATCACCGCCTGTCCCCACGCTTTGGTGAGTTCCTGCCCCAGGAGGCGCGCGACCATATCGGTCGTGCCGCCGGGCGCGAACGCATCGATGATCCGGATCGGCTTCATCGGATAGCGCGTTGCCTGCGCCGTCGCCACCGTCGGCCAGGTGACTGTAATTGCGACCGCTGCTGCTACCCACACCCTGGATACCGATGCATTCATTGCGAATTCCTCGCTGGATGCTTCATGGCAACTCCCCTTTGTTTGCTGAAGGCGTGACCATTCAGCCTGTGGCAGGCCTTGTCCAAGGTAGGGCCGTGTTTCCCACGGGACATGAGTGAAGTAATCGGCCTGCCGCCGCAAATCGCGCCGAAGAAACACTGCGTTCGTTGTGGCAAGGTGAGATGTTGCGCTGCAGAAGACCGGTTAGACAATGGTACGTACGGCCCGCGTACGAGCGTGATTCTGGGTGACGTCATCGATTTGAACCCGCTTCGTCACTCTCCTCGCTCGTCAGAACAATTGCGGGGGCAACTCGTACTCGCTCTCTCCACAATGGTTCACAGCAAACCGTTGGACTTGCAGGAACACATTTAGTTCACTCAGGAGTGCGTCACGACACTAGCAGCTTTCTGCTCGGCGACCATGCCCGATTCCTGCGAGTAGTACTTTCGAACGCCCCTGCGAGCCCCACGCGCTGCCGCCGTGAGCCCGCCAGCCGCGCCCCGCAACGCGC
Organism: Betaproteobacteria bacterium; assembly: GCA_947456915.1. Lineage (GTDB taxonomy): Bacteria > Pseudomonadota > Gammaproteobacteria > Burkholderiales > CAIKXV01 > CAIKXV01. The sequence goes on along the minus strand of CANGUQ010000087.1, from coordinate 1,359 downwards.
GCAGCAGCTGTCGTGGGTCGGCGGCTTGCTTGCTGGCGCGCTTCGCCACTTCCCCTCGTACGACTTGCCGCGCGCGCTTGGGCTACCGCAGATGTAACGGCCCTTCGTCACAGGCCGCAAGAAGCCAGTATCGACCAACACGGCATGTTGCCCGTCATCCTTGAAGTCAGAGGCTTCGATAACGCCGCTGTGCTTTTCCCGGAGGCGCTTGAGGGTCTTCGGCGCAGCCGTGAGGGCCGGGCTGCCTTTCGGCTGACGTGGTGGAGGCGACATGGATCTACTTTGAGATCGCCAACAATTCTACTTTGCTATCGCAGCAAAACACACGTTGCTGTTAATCCGAAACATACTGTGCCATTTTCAAGCTCAGTGCAAGTCGGCCGGCGCTCCGCAGCACTTCTTGAACTTCTTGCCGCTGCCGCAGGGGCAGGGCTCGTTTCGACCCACCTTCGCCGGCAGCGTCCGGGCCACCGCCCGTTCGTGAATGGCCATGCGCAGGGGAAGCCAGTGGGCGTGCATGCCCAGGACGGCTTCGGGGATCTGCAAGGCCAGCTCAGCCCTCTGCGCGGGCGTGCGCGTGAGCGCCTCCTGTTCGGGTCCGGAGTCGTCCTCTCCCAGCAGTCCGATCGGCCGGTACCAGGCCTGGCCCTGATCCGTCTCCAGCAGCGGTTGCCAATCGGCGCGGCAGAGGTCCACGCCCTGCACGAAGCCCCAGGCCCAGCCCTCGGCGTTATCGAACTCCCGGCCTTCGAACTCCATGACGGACCTGAAGTTGCCCCGGTTTCACGGACACTTTATCGTGAGAACGAAAGGAGTCCGAAATGTCGAAACGCCGTGGGCCGTACGCAGAAGCATTCCGGCAGCAGATCGTGGAGCTGGCGCTGTCAGGGAGATCGCCAGCAGAGCTGTCCAAGGAGTTCGGAGTCTCTGACCAGACGGTCCGAAACTGGATCGATCGGACGCAAGCCGACAACGGCAAGCGCCGGCCAGGTCGAGATACGTTGAACAGCGCCGAGCGCGCCGAGTTGCTCGAGTTGCGGCGCAGGGTGCGCCGGCTGCAAACGGAGCGCGATATTCTGGCAAAGGCTACGGCCTGGTTCGCCGGCAAGAGCGAGAAGACGTCCACACCGTCTACGAACTCATGAACGCGAGCCAGGCCTACTTTCCAGTGCGCACGATGTCCGAGGTGCTGGGCGTGTCCAGCAGCGGGTTCTACGACTGGCAACGACGCGGCCCGTCGCCGCGTGCGACGGCCAATGCGGCGTTGGGCGAGCTCATCGAGCGCATCCACGTCGAGTCCGATGGAACGTACGGTCGGCCCCGCATCCGTGCCGAGCTTGTCGAAATGGGCGTGCGCGT
>CANGUQ010000086.1 GCA_947456915.1 Betaproteobacteria bacterium | reverse complement strand
CGCGCGCGCAATGCCGCCGCCGCGGCACCGATCACCGCCGTGGCCGCACTGTGCGCAGCCGTCGCGGTGCCGGCGCAAGCGCAATCCGCCGAGCCCTGGCCGCAGCGCACGATCCGGCTGATCGTGCCGTTCTCGCCGGGCGGCGCCACCGACGGCCCTGCACGCATCTTCGCCGGGGAGATGTCGAAGCTGCTCGGCCAGTCGATGGTGGTGGAGAACCGCCCCGGCGCGGGTTCGGTAGTCGGTGCCGAAGTGGCCGCGAAAGCCGCACCGGACGGCTACACGCTGCTCGTGATCAGCAACACCCACTTCGTGTCGGCGGCGATCCACAAGAAGCTGCCCTACGACCCGATCGGTGACTTCAGCGCGATCACCGGCATGACCTCGGCGCCGAACGTGCTGGTCGTGCACCCGTCGATGGGGGTGAAGACCGTGGCCGAGCTGATCGCGCTGGCGAAGAAGCGGCCCGGCGCGATCGACTGGGCCTCGTCGGGCAACGGCGGCACCCAGCACCTGACCGGCGCGCTGTTCACCGCGATGGCCGGCGTGAACATGATGCACGTGCCCTACCGCGGCAGCGCCCCGGCGATGGCCGATCTGGTCGCCGGACAGGTCGGCGTGGGCTTCCCCGGCATCGCCGGCATCCTCGGCTTCGTCAATTCCGGCAAGCTGCGCGCGCTCGGGGTGACCTCGCCAAAACGCTCGCCGCTGCTGCCCAACGTGCCCACGATCGCCGAGGCGGGCGTGCCCGGCTACCAGCTGGTTGCGTGGTTCGGTCTGGCCGGTCCGCGCAACCTCCCCGAGCCGATCGTGAACGTGCTGCACCGGCAGTCGCTGCGCGCGCTCAACTCGCCCGAGACGCTGGCCGCGATGTCCTCGCTCGGGCAGGAGCTGTTCACCCACGAATCGCCAGCACGCTTTCTCGCGTTCATGAAGGAGGATGCTCCGCGCTGGGCGAAGCTCGCACGGGAGAGCGGAGCGACGATCGACTAGTGGCGATCCCTCAGAACGAGACCTTGAGACTGGCCTTCTTCGCCACCTCGCTCCAGCGCTTGTGCTCGTCGGCGAGCCAGCGGCCGAAATCGGCCGCAGTGTTGGCAACGATCTCGGTGCCGAGCCCGAAATAGCGCTCGCGCACCTCGGGCAGGGCAAGGGCGCGCGTGACTTCGGCGTTGAGCCGCTGCACCATCGCCGCGGGTATCTTCGCCGGACCGAGCAGGCCCTGGAACGAGCCGGTGTTGAAGCCGGCGATGCCGCTCGCCTCGGCCATGGTCGGCAGATCCGGCCACTGCGGCACGCGCCTGGGGCTGGTCACTGCCAGGATGCGCAGCTTGCCCGACTTGCCCTGCGGCATCATCGACACCATGCTGTTGAACACCAGATCCGACTGCCCGGCCATCACCTGGGTGATCGAGTCGGTACCCCCCTTGGTCGGGATCTCGACCCACTGCAGCCCGTGGTGCTGCGCGAGCAGCAGCGCGGCGAAATGCGTCGCCCCGCCCAGACTGGTGGCGAAGTTGAGCTTGCCCGGATTGGCACGCGCGTACCTGATCAGATCAGCGACGCTCTGGATCGGCAGCGCTGGATTGATGCCCAGCAGGTGCGGCGTGAACGACACCAGCGTCACCGGCGAGAAGTCGCGCGCGACGACGTAGGGCGCATTCGGGTGCACGATCGCGGTCATCACCAGATTGCCGACGTCGGTCATCACCAGCGTGTGGCCATCGGGACTCGAGCGTGCGACCAGTTCGGCGCCGATCATCCCGGAGGCCCCGGGCCGGTTGTCGATCAGCACCGGCTGCCCGATCGACTCGGCGATGCGCGGGGCGATGATGCGGATCTGGGCATCCGAGGTACCCCCCGGCGGGTAGGGCACCACGACACGCAGCGCGCGGTTCTGGAATGCATCGGCAGCCAGTACACTCGAAGCGTCGAGTGCCGCGCTGGCGATGGCGGTGACGATTGCTGTGGCGAGCAGGCGTCCACGATCCGCCGCGCGCGCGCGGCGATCCTCGCAGACACTGCCCGCGGTCACTGTCGTTGTCATGGTCCCTCCTCCAGGGTGTGATCGAAAGACTAACCCGGCCTCCGAAAGTGCGTCCAGATGGGTATCCTCATCAGCCCTGCTGCCTTGCCCCGTGCGGTGGTTGCTGCCACTCCCCTGGCGCTGCCGGCGAGCCGCCGCGGGCTGCGTCGTGCTGCCGCCGGGTTCGCCGCGGGTTTCGCGGTCGTGTTCACATCGATCCTGCCGTGCTCCCACGCGATGGCGACTGAAGAACCGAAGTTCGAGCTGATCGAGAAGACCGGCGACTTCGAGCTGCGCCGCTATGCGCCGATGATCGTCGCCGAGACCTGGGTCGAGGGCTCGCTGGCCGAGGGCTCGAACGCCGGCTTTCGCCTGATCGCCGGCTACATCTTCGGCGACAACACCTCGCGTGCGGCGAAAGCCGGCGGCAGCGAGAAGATCGCGATGACAGTGCCGGTGACGATGGAGCCCGGCCCGCAGAAGATCGCGATGACCGCGCCGGTAATCACCGAATCGTCGGCCTCCCCATCGCCTGCAGCGGTGGCGAGCGACGCCGCGCCGGTCAGGGGCGAGCGCTGGCGGATGCACTTCGTGATGCCGTCGCGCTACACGATGGAGACGCTGCCCAGGCCGAACAATCCGCGAGTGAATCTGCGCGAGATTCCGGCGCAGAACATCGCGGCAAAGGTGTTCTCGGGCTTCGTCACCGACGAGCGGGTGCGCGAGGAGACTGCGGCGCTGCACGCGTGGATGAAGGCGCGCGGCCTGTCGCCCGTCGACGCACCGCAACTCGCGCGCTACAACCCGCCGTGGTCGATTCCGTTCCTGCGGCGCAACGAGGTACTGCAGCGGTATTGAACGTCGGTCGATCCCGCGACCCGACCGCGGCGCAACCGAAGACGCGGCCCGCACGCGCAGCGCTGCCCACCGCGTGCCGCGTCAGCGGACGGGGGTCGTCGGGTGTGGTTGCGGGAGCGGGCGCTCGATCTCGTCGATCCGGCGCACGGAGTCCAAGGACTGCTCCGCTGCCAGTGACAGCCCTCCTTCGCTGGCGATCGCGAACACCACGCGGGTCTCACCCGCGCGCGGTGGCGGTGCAGCGGGGCTGTAGCGTGCAGCGTCGAACGCAGCGCCTGTGCTGCGCCGGGCGCGCAGTCGATAGTCCCGGGCAGCGGTGACATTGATCAGCACCTGCAAGCGCGCCGGGCGGGAAGCTGCGACGGGGGCCTTCAGCATCCGGGCTACCCGCAGCGGCCAGTGCCGCCGCGGGTAGCCCGGTTCGTCATTCGTCGCCTCGCCGGAGTTGACGAGCGTGGCCACGATCACCCAGTCGGCGCGAGCGGCCAGCGCGGGCAGGGTCAGGTCCTCGAAGACCGGGCGTCCGGCGGAGCAGGCGAGCGGAAGGGCCAACGCCAGCATGCCCAGCTTGCCCCGCGTGCCGTACCCGTGACGTCGCCCGCCGCCGTGCCGCGAGCGGCTGCCTGACGTGACACGGGCACGAGCGTCGAACACGACGGCGCGCGAGGTACCGATCGAGCGTGCCGGCGTGCAGTTCGAGCAGGGTGTCGTCGTGGTCACGCGAGCATGCGTGACTGCGTGTGATCGCACGCACAAGCTTTCGCGTACCACCTTGACGTACGGCCAGTAAACGACGTGAACATTTCTGGTTATGTCTTGTGATGACTTATGTGTAATGAGTTAGTCCTATGAAGGACCTTGTTCCTGACCACTGGGCCATCTCTCCGCGGTTCCTCATCGTGAGTCGACCCATCCCCATCGATGCCCCGACCGGGCTGCTTCGATTCGTCCGGTCCACCCTGCACCGACGTCTCCCAGCAGGGCTGAGCACACCCTGGCGGCGCCCGTACTGCGTTTGCAGTATGGCCTTCGCGACACCTCGCGATGACAATCAGTTGGCCCATCGTGCCCTTCTTGCTTGCTCATGCGGAAAGTTCTTCTCATCCTCGGACAGCTCACCGACTCGGACGCGGACTGGCTCGCTGCCAACGGGGTCCTGCGCGAGATCAGCGCCAATGCAACGCTGATCGAGCACGGCGGCCGCATAGATGCCGTGTACTTCGTGCTCGATGGGGAGCTCGCAGTGATATCCCCTCGCGGCGGCGTGATCGCCCGTGTGAGCGTGGGTGACGTGCTCGGGGAGATGTCGCTGATCGACTCCCAGCCGCCTTCCGCTTCCGTACGCGCAACCCGGAACACTCGCCTGCTCGCGATACCGAAGACACTTCTGGCCGACAAGCTTGCGGGCGATGATGCGTTTGCGGCGCGGTTCTATCGCGCGCTTGCGATGTTCCTCGCCGAGCGGATGCGCAACACGATCTCCCGGCTGGGCTTCGACGGCGGCGACGCCGAAGCCGACTCCGGTGAACTGGACGAGGACGTACTCGACAATGTCGGGCAGGCGGGCGCGCGCTTCGACCGGATGCTGAGGCGGCTCCAGGCGTGATGCGTTTCTCCCGGATCCGGTCGGGTCTCGCTATCGCGTGGGCGTTGCCGGCGCTCCTCCTCCCGGCCCTTGCGGCAGCACAGTTGGCGCCCAGCACGGAAGGGCCACGTCCGCCGGGCTTGACGCTCGAGTCCGCCCTTCGCCAGACGCTCGCCAGGAATCCGAACACGTTGCTCCAGCAGCAACAGATCCTGGCAGCGGAAGGACTGCTGCTGCAGGCGCGATCGCGTTTCGATCCTGTGCTGAGCGGGAGCGCTGGCAGGACGCGCGAGCTGCGCCCGCTGCGTCGAGACGAACTCGATTCGCTCAGGTTCGCAGGCATCTACGACGTGGCTGCCCAGACCAGCGCGGTAAACCAGTACCGGGTTGGCGTGGACCGGACCACTGAAGGCGGTCTTGGCCTCGGCACCAATGTCGCAGTCACTTCGGCGAACGACTCGGCCCAGACAGTCTCCGGCATTCCGGTCCAGACCAGCACACGGGTCAGCTTCACCCTGCGCGTACCCCTCGCACGCAGCTCCGGGCGCGAAGCAGTGACCGCGGAAGTCGATGCTGCCACCGAGGAGCTCAACGCTGCAACGCTCGAGCTCGCCGCCACCAACGCGCAGAACCTGCTCGTCGCGACGCTCTCCTACTGGGAGGTGCTCTCGCGCCAGCGGCGCGTGGAGATCGCCCGGACCGCGGAACGTCGCATCCTCGACCTCATCGAGGAAATGCGACGCCTGATCGCCGCCGACCAGATTCCGCGGGCGGAACTCGAACTGGTCCTTGCGAGCCGCGCCGAACGCAGCGCGCAGCGAGTCGGTGCGGAGCAGGCCCTGACCGAAGCACGACGCGCGCTCGGTAGAGCGCTGGGACTGCCGGCTCAGGACATCGCTTCGCTGCCGCCCGTTGCCGATGAGTTTCCGGACCTGACCGGTGGCGTGCCGCCCGGTGCCGCGGCGCAGGACTCGCTCGAACGCCGCGCGATCGAGCTGCGCACCGACCTGGCAGCGCTTCGCCATCGCGAGCAAGCGGCTCGCCGCAGGCTCGACGCCGCGCGCAATGGCCTCAGGCCTGCCGTAGACCTGAACTTCAGCGTGAGCTGGCAAGGGCTGTCGGAGAGTACCGACTGGACGCGGTTCGAGCGCGGCTTCAACCAGTCGCGGCAGGGCCCCGCGACCGGTGTCACCCTCGGCATCGAGATGCCCTGGGCGAACCAGCTTGCGCGCGGCGCATTGCTCGCGCGTGCCGCAGGCTTCGATGCAGCGACCATCCGCATCCGTGACCTGGAGAGCGGCATCGTGTCGAATGTCGCCGTGTCGTTGGCCAACCTGCGCCGCAGCGCGGAGCAGTTGCAGGCAGCCGGCGAGGCCGTCGAACGCTACCGGATCAGCCTCGCCAATGAACAGACGAAGCGTCGACTGGGCACCGCCACGACGATCGACGTCATCAACGTCGAGGATCGACTCACGTCCGCGCTGCTGAGCGAGGTCGGTCTGCGCCAGGCGTATGCCAGCGCGATCGCCCAGTTGCGCTTCGAGATCGGTGCGCTGGTACGGCGCGACGGTGAACGCTTCGACGTGCGGATCGACGCATTGCTCGACCCGCGCCGGTCGCTGGAGGACTGACGGTGCTGCAGGACCAACTCTTCCGCAAGGTCGCCCTCGAGCGGCTGTCCTCCCCCGAGCAGCTGGACAGTCTGATGCGGGTGATCACACCGCGATCGTGGCTGGCGCTGGCGCCCCTGCTCGGCCTGCTGCTGCTGGCCGTGCTGTGGGGCTGGTTCGGAACGATACCCACCAAGGTGCTGGCGAAGTGCATCCTCCTCAATCCCACCGGCCTGCAGGACGTGACCAGTCTGTCGTCCGGGCGGGTGACGGAGATGCGAGTGCGTGTGGGGGACTCCATCACTGCCGGGCAGGAGATCGCGCGGGTCGCACAACCCGAGCTGCTGGACCGGGTGGAGCAGGCCCGGCAGCGCCTGCGCGAACTCGAGGCGCAGGCGCTGGTCATTCGCAGCTTCGCCGGCCAGGGATCGACCCTCACCGCGCAGGCCATCGCCCAGCAGCGTCAGAGTCTGCTCGGCCAGCAGAAGGCCGCGGAGGACCGCGCACGGCTCGCCCGAGAACGCGCTGGCACGCTCGAGAAGCTGCTCGAGCAGGGGCTGATCACCCGGCAGAGCCTGCTGATGACCCAGCAGGAGGAGGTGGCCGCCCGGCTGGAAGCCGAGAATATCGCCGCGCAGATCCGGCAGCTCTCCCTGCGCCGGCTCGAGGGCGAAAAGCAGGGACGCAACGAAGTCGCGAGCATCGAGGCGCAGATCGGCGAGGCCCGGCGCGCACTGGCGAGCCTCGAGGAGAGCAAGCGCCAGGCCGTCAGCGTGGCAAGCCCTTACGCCGGCCGCGTGGTCGAGATCAAGGTCGGGCCGGGCATGCTGGTGAACCAGGGCAGCTCGCTCGTAACGATCGAGCAGCCGGGCGCGGCCGGACAGGGGCTGGAGGCAGTCATCTATCTCGCCGCCGCTGACGGCAAGAAGGTGACGCGCGGTATGGAAGCCCAGGTGACGCCGAGCACGGTACGCCGCGAGGAGCACGGGTTCATGCGTGCCAGCGTCGACTTCGTCTCCGAGTACCCGGCCACCCAGCAGAGCATGATGCGCCTGCTCCAGAACGAGACGCTGGTGCGCGAGCTCGCCGGCGCGGCGCCGCCCACCGAGATCCGCGCGCCCCTGCAGCGCGCGGACACCCGCAGTGGATACCGCTGGTCTTCGACCACCGGTCCGTCGATCGACATCAGCGCAGGGACGATGTGCAGCGCCGAGATCGTGGTGTCACGGCAGCGACCGGTGTCGCTGGTGATACCGATCCTCAAGAAGACCCTCGGGGTCGACTGATGGCGGCACGTCGTCGCACCGCTGCCGGGGGTACGCATGGCTGAGTTGGTCGCTGCGCAGGGTCCCGCGGGCGCACCGGCCGCCAGGCGACGTCGCGCCCGTGTGCCCACCATCCTGCAGATGGAGGCGGTCGAATGCGGCGCAGCCTGCCTCGCCATGGTGCTCGGGCATTTCCGCCGCTACGCGCCGCTGGAGGAGCTGCGACTGCTGTGCGGCGTCACCCGCGACGGCACGAAGGCGAGCAACGTGCTCAAGGCGGCGCGAAGCTTCGGTCTGACCGCGCGCGGCTTCAAGAAGGAGCCGGAAGACCTGCGCAACATGCCGCTGCCGCAGGTCATCTTCTGGAACTTCAACCACTTCGTGGTCGTCGAGGGCTTCGGCAAGGGCAAGGTATTCCTTAACGACCCGGCGCAGGGCCCACGAACGGTGAGCGACGACGAGTTCGACCAGTCGTTCACCGGCGTAGTGCTCACGTTCGAGCCCGGCGCGGAATTCCGCCCCGGGGGGGAAAAGCCCAGCGTCGTGGGCGCGCTTGCCCGGCGGTTCGTCGGCATGCGTACGGCGGTCGTGTACCTCGTGCTGGTCGGCCTCGCGCTGGTGATTCCCGGCCTCGTGATCCCCGTGTTCTCGAGCGTCTTCGTCGACAAGATCCTGGTCGGCCAGCTCGGAGGCTGGCTCAAGCCGCTCCTGGTGGGCATGGCCGTCACCGCGCTGATCAAGATGGCGCTGGTCTGGCTGGAGAGCTACTACCTGCTGCGGGTCGAGACTCGGCTCGCACTGGTCTCGGCCAGCAAGTTTTTCTGGCATGTGCTGCGCCTGCCGGTCGAGTTCTACACCCAGCGCTCGGCCGGAGAGATCGGCACGCGGGTGTCGATCAACGACCGCGTGGCCGCCCTGCTCTCGGGCGATCTGGCGCAGGCGTTCCTGAACGTGATCACTGCGGCGTTCTTCGTGCTGCTGATGTTCTGGTACGACGTGGTGCTCACGCTGCTTTCCATCGCGGTGGTGGGTATCAACGTCGTGGTGATGCAGGCAATGGCCCGGCGCACCCGCGAGGCGAGCCAGCGACTCGCCATCGATGACGGCAAGGTAATGGGTGCGTCGATGAACGGCCTCATGGTGATGGAGTCGATCAAGGCCAGCGGCGCCGAGTCGGACTTCTTCGCCCGCTGGGCCGGATATCAGGCGAAGTACATCAATGCCGAACAGGCAGTGGCGCGCGTCGCGCTCACGCTGGGATCGCTGCCCGGGCTGCTCTCTGCGGTCAACAACGTCCTTATCCTCGGGGTCGGCGGCTTCCGGGTGATGGACGGTGCACTGACCCTGGGTCAGCTCGTCGCGTTCCAGGCGCTGGTCGGCAGCTTCATCGCGCCGGTCGTGGCACTGGTCGGGCTGGGCTCGCGCCTGCAGGAAGTCGCGGGCGACATGAATCGTCTCGATGACGTCATGAAGTACCCGACCGATCCCTGGCTCGAACAGGCGCGGATCAAGGGCAGTGGCGAGAGCAAGGCCCTGCCCAAGCTCGAGGGCGAGGTGGAACTGAAGAACATCGCCTTCGGATACAACCGCGCGGATCACCCGCTGGTGGAGGGGCTGAGCCTGCGCATCGAACCGGGCCACCGGATGGCCATCGTCGGCCCGTCCGGTTGCGGCAAGTCGACAGTTTCGCGCCTGGTGATGGGACTGTACGAACCCTGGTCGGGCGAGGTCCTGTTCGACGGCAAGCCGCGCTTGAGCTACGGTCGCTACGAGTTCGCCAACTCGGTCGCGCTGGTGGATCAGGACATCGTCCTGTTCGAGGGGACCTTCCGCGACAACCTGACCATGTGGGATCGCAGCATCAGCGAGGCCGACATGATCCAGGCGGCCAAGGATGCGTGTATCCACGACATCATCCTTGCCCGGCCCGGTGGCTACGACAGCGTAATCGAGGAAGGCGGTCGCAACATGAGCGGCGGCCAGCGACAGCGTATCGAGATCGCCCGCGCCCTCGCCACCAACCCGCGCATCCTGGTGCTCGACGAGGCGACCAGCGCCCTGGACGCGACCACCGAGAAGACGCTGGACGACAACCTGCGCCGGCGCGGCTGTGCGTGCATCATCATCGCCCATCGACTGTCGACGATCCGCGATGCCGACGAGATCGTCGTGCTTTCGCATGGGCACGTGGTCGAGCGCGGCACGCATGACGCCCTGATGGCACTGGAGTCCGGCTTCTACCGGCGCCTGGTGAGCGCGCAATGACGGGCAACCGGCTTCTGGACGGCGCGCTGTCGGTCGGCCAGCCGGTGCCGGCCCGACCCGCATTCTGGCTGGCTGGCACCGACGAGGTCTATCTCGTCGCTGGCGGCGCCGTGGACGTTTTCGCGCTGCGTCGCCGCGACGACGGCAGCGCGTCCGGCGCCCGCCATCATGTGTACCGCGCGAGCGCGGGCCAGATGATCGTGGGCGTCGAACCGAAGTCGGTCCAGCGTGGCTGGGGCTTCCTCGTGGTGCCGCTGCCCGACGCGAAGCTGGTGCGGCTTTCTCCGGGTGAACTCGACCGCCTCGCGCGCGAACTCGATGCCGCCGAAGAGGTGGTCGCGCTGGCCGAGGGCTGGGTCCTCTCGAGCATCCGCGGCCTCAGGCAGGGGCTGCCGCCGCGGCAGGCGAAGCACGTCGGGGCCGAGCCGGTGTCGGCGCAGGACGGCGACGTGCTTGCACCAGCGCATCGCGTCGGCTGGATCGAGACCGTCGGCAATGCGCTGTGGCTGGGCCGCTACGACTGCGTGCTCAATGCCGGCAGCGGCATCGTGCCGGTGCCCGGAACCCTCTGGCTGTCGGCCCCCTCCGACGTGACGGTGCGCTCGGTTCCTCCGGCAGAGGTCCTGCAGCAGGGCGGATTCTGGCGGGCCCTCGCGCAGCATCAGGTGTTCGTGCTCAAGCAGACACTGGCCGACCTCGACGAGGCGCTCGACCGGGAGTCCGCACGGCTCACCGACAAGGCCAACAGCTCGATGATCATCACCGGGGAGGCGCTCTCCCGGCTGATGTCCCTCGGTGGCCCGAAGCCCGCGGCTTCGACGCAGCGCCAGCAGGACACGCTGCTCAAGGCCTGCGAAGTGGTCGGCCGCTGCATGGCGATCGAGTTCCGGCTCACGGGCGCGGCGGACCAGGCCGCGCTCGAACGCGACCCCGTGGGGACGATGGCGCATGCGGCAAAGGTGCGGTCGCGACCGGTCGCGCTCAAGGGCGAGTGGTGGCTTGCCGACAACGGCCCGCTGCTCGCGGCATGGAACGAGGGCAAGGGCTGGGTCGCCCTGGTCCCGCACGGCGACCGTCGCTACCACCTGCACGACCCCGCTACCGGCGCGGTGACGCTGGTCGACGAGGCGGTGGCCGCCCGCCTGGCGCCGTTCGCGACCATGTTCTACCGAAGCTTCCCCGACGTCCGGATGACCCCGGTAGGAATGCTGCGCTGGGCAGCCAGGGGCCATGCCCGCGACATCGCGACCGTGGTCGCGATGGGCGTGCTGGGCGGGTTGCTCGGAATGCTCACGCCGCTTGCGACCGGCATGCTCGTCGACACGCACATCCCGGCGGCGGACGAGAACGCGGTGCTGCAGATGGTGTTCGCCCTGCTCGCAGCTGCGCTGGCGACCACGATGTTCGAGATCACCCGTTCCATCGCGATGCTGCGCCTCGAGGGGAAGATGGACGGTTCCGTGCAGGCGGCCGTGTGGGACCGCGTGCTCAAGCTTCCCGTGCCGTTCTTCAGGCGCTACGCCGCCGGCGACCTCGCGCTGCGCATCAACGGGGTCAACACGAT
>CANGUQ010000085.1 GCA_947456915.1 Betaproteobacteria bacterium | reverse complement strand
GCGCACGGCGACCGGCGCTGCACGCGGCGCTGGCGAACGGCGTGCAGGCGGCGGTCTACGAGGTCGACGACGTGCACCTGGACTGCCGCGTCCATCCGGGCCTCGGTGTGATCTCGGCCGCTTTCGCGCTGGGCGAGCGCGAGCGGGTCGACGGCCGGCGTCTGATTGAAGCGATCGTCGCCGGCTACGAAGTGATCGTGCGCACGACGATCGCCGTCGGCGTGCCGCACAACAACTGGTGGCACTCCACCGGCACCGCCGGAGCGGTGGCCGCAGCCGCCGCCGCGGCGAAGCTGCTCGGTCTGTCCGAGGAGCAGTGCGCCGGGGCGATCGGTCTGGGGGCGACTCAGGCTTCCGGGCTCATCGACGGCACCGAAGGCAAGGCGCTCGGCGCCAAGCACTTCCACGGCGGCAAGGCAGCGCAGAACGGCATCTGGGCCGCGCTGCTCGCGCGCCGCGGCTATCTCGGCAGCCAGACCGCACTCGAAGGCGAGTGGGGGTTCCTCACCGCCTACGCGAAAGGCAGCGACGCGGATCGCGCGATCCTGACCGATCGGCTGGGCGAGCACTGGTACATCGCGCGCACGATCGCGAAGCCGTTCGCCTGCTGCCTGTCATCGCACGCCGGCATCCGGGCGACGCTCGAACTCGTGCAGGAGCACGACCTGAACGCCGGGCAGATCGAGGCGATCGACGCATTCACGAATCCGGGCTCCTACTACATGATCCGCAATCCGGATCCGCGCGACGAGCTGCAGGCGAAATTCAGCCTGCCCTACTGTCTGGCGACGGCGGTCATCCACCGCGACGTGTCGTATCGCGCGTTCGACGAGTCGATCCTGTGGAACGCGGACGTGCGCTCGCTGATGGCGCGCGTGACATTGACCACGCAGGAGCAGATCGGCCGCATCCAGACACGGGTCCGGATACGACTTCGCGACGGGCGCGTGCTGGAGCGGCTCGCCGAGCGGCGCAGCCTCGATGCCGATCAGGTGGTGGAGAAGTTCCGCGGGCTCGTGAAGGACATCGTCAGTCCGGCACGCAGCGAGGCGATACTGGCGGGTGTGCGCACCCTCGACTGTGCGGCCGATGTGCGCGACCTGGGCGCACTGCTGGCGGCGGAGTAGGCAGCCGATCGGTCACGAAGCCGCGGGCGCTGCCGGCGCTGGCGAGCCCGCCCTGGCGAGCAGCGCGTCGATCGCGTCCTCGAGCAGTCGCGCCGATCGAGCGAGTCGCGCGTCGATGGCGGCGACCGTGCCTTCGTCCCCGTGCAAGCGCCCCTCGAACACGTTGGCCTGCCGCAACGACTCATTGCGCTCGGGCCCGCCGCGCACGGTACGGCTCGCGATGAAGTGCTTCGGGTCGAGCGCCTCGCAGATCGCGGCCTGATCGAGCCCTGCCGGCTTCTCGTGATAGAGCATCGACGCCTCGTCGAGCAGTTGCGGCGTGACATCGGCCGGGCCGAGGCCGCGTTCCTCGCACAACCGGACGAGGATGCCGACGATCTGGTGCGCGGTACGCCATGGCTGGCCGCAGCGGGACACGAGGGCACCGGCCAGATCGGTTGCCGTCGCCCAGTGGCGCCACGACGAGTCGAACATCTTCTCCTTGTTGATGGTGAGGACCGGCAGCAGATCGCAGAACCAGCCCAGATCACGTGCCGCACCGTCAGCGACTTTCCACAGCATCTCGAGAGCGTAGTAGCGCTCGGTGATCGGAAGGCCGGTCGTACCCTTCAGCGCGTGATACGAAACGACGAAGCACCCCAGCGCCTCGGCCGACGCCCCCTTCACCTCAGCCGGGCCGATGACGTTCTTCTTCTGCATCATGATCGACGAGGTGTTGCAGTATCGGTCGGGAATGTCGACGAAGCCGAATTCGGTCGTGCTCCACTGGATCAGGTCGTCGGCCCACTTCGCGAGCGAGTGGTACAGCACCGCGATCGCCGCGGGCGTCTCGAGACTGTCGTCCGCGTTGAGTTCGAGAATCGCGTCCGCGCAGTTCTCGTGCACGTCGTCAAAGCCCAGCAGCGCTGCGGTGCGCTCCCGGTTGACGATGAAGTTCGAGCCGACCATGATCGCCGCCCCGGCCGGGCTGAAGTTGACGCGCTGCCAGGCCCCGTGCAGTCGCGCGAAGTCGCGCTCCAGCGTCGCCGCCCACGACAGCCAGAGGTGGCCCAGCGTCATCGGCTGGGCGTGCGCTCCGAAGCTGTAGCCGGGCAGGATCGTGCCAGTGTGCTCGCGCGCGAGATCGATCAGCACACGGCGAAACCGGTTCACGCCACGCATCACCTCGAGCAGCCGCTCGCGCTGCAGGATGTTGATGGCTACCGCGCTGAGATCACCCGAGCTGCGCGCGAGGTGAAACTGCCCGCCGATCTCCTCGCCGAGCAACCGGATGACGTAGTGTTCGCCCGAGTGCAGGCCTCCGCCGACCTCCGAGCGAACCTTGACGACATCCTCGCCCTCCATCCTGCGCAGCGCCTGCAGCACCGCGGCGCCCGCGGCCAGGTCGAGCAGGCCTTCCTCGACGAGCATCACCGTGTGTGCCTTGTCGAAAGCGTGCACGGCAGGGAGCATCTCGCGCGTGTGCGCGCCGTAGAGCTTGTGCAACTGGGGCAGCATTTCATCCTTGAGCCGGATACCGGGCGTCCGGTAGCCGCGGTATTCCGATGACTTCTGCTTGAGCACGGTGCCGCTCCTCGAGGTCGTTCAGGGTCGAACCGCTACTGCGCCTTGATGCCCACGGACTTTGCGATCGCCGCGTATTTCTTCACTTCGCGCTGCATGAACGCCCCGATCTGCGGCAGCGTGCCGCCGATCGGCTCGGCGCCCTCCGCGACCATCGCCGAACGCACGCCGGGATCCTCCAGCAGCGCGTTGAAGTCCGAGTTGAGTCTGGCGAGAATCGGCTGCGGCACTCCGGCGGGTGCAAGCACGCTGTACCAGGCCTGGAACTCGTAGCTCGGGACACCGGCCTCGGCAATCGTCGGAACCTCGGGCGACATCCCGGCGCGCCGGGGACTGGTGACGGCGATGGCACGCAGGCGCCCCGCCTTCACCAGCTCGATCGACGAGGGCATCGGGCTGAACATCAGCTGGGCCTCGTTGCTCAGCACGGCGACGAGCGCCGGACCGCCTCCCTTGTACTGCAGCGTGTTCCACTCGATCTTCGCCGCGGCGCGAAACAGCTCGCCCGCCCAGTGCGACGAAGCACCGACACCGCCGGCAGCGAAGTTCAGCGCGTCGGGCTTCGCTCGCGCGAGCGCTATCAGATCCTTGATCGACGATACGTTGACCTTCGGGTTGACAACGACGAACAGCGGAACGTCGGCGATCATCGCCACCGGGGTGAAGTCGCGCAGCGTGTCGTAGGGCAGCTTGCCGTAGAGCGCCGGGTTGGCCGCATGACCGATCGCGGCCATCAGTAGCGTGTGGCCGTCGCGCACCGCCTTCGCGACGATCTCGGTGCCGACGATGCCGCCAGCACCCGAGCGGTTGTCGACGATCACCTGCTGCCCCCAGACCCTGGTCATCCGGTCGGTCAGCAACCGCGCAAGGAAGTCTGCCGTCCCGCCCGGCGGAAAGGGCGCGACGACCCGCACCGGACGGGTCGGGAACGTCGTCGTCGCGTCCGCAGCCATGGTGCCTGCCGGCAGCCCGATGCTGATCGCCGTCACTGCCGTTGCCAGGGCGCAGCGTGAAGCAAGGTCGTGCATCGGGGTTCTCCGGTAACGTCGATAACGCCCGCTGCCGGCGGTCATGCAACCGGTCGCTCGCCGTGCGGGCTGGCGGGTCGCGAGCGCAGTGCGCCCACAGGACTCGCCCCGCAATGACCAGGCGCACGCCTGTGGCCCGACCTGCCGCGCCCGAGCGCAGTGCATGCGCGCCAGGGCGGCGCGCGCGCTCTGCTACTCCGTCTTGATGCCGGCCTCCTGCACCACCCGGGTCAGACGATCGATGTCCGCGCGGATATGGGCGGCGAACTGATCCGGGTTCATGCCCAGGGGCTCGGCGCCCAGATTCTGCAGGCGCGTCCTGCCTTCGGCAGATTCGAGGAACTTCACTGCAGTCGCGTAGACCGTGTCGATGGCGCTGCGCGGCGTGCCGGCGGGGGCGACCACGCCCACCCATGGCGACGCCTCGTAGCCCGGAAAACCCTGCTCCGCGACCGTGGGTACCTCGGGCAGGAAGGCAGAGCGGCGGGCAGCGCCGTTGGCAATCGCGCGCACCTTCCCGGAGCGAATCAGCGCGATCACGCCGGGCGCCGCCTCGAACATGACCGGGATGCGCCCGCCCATGATGTCGGTGAGCGCGGCCGGGCTGCCCTGATACGGCACCATCAGCATCTGGATACCGGTGGCCGAGCGCAGCATCTCCATCGCGAGGTGGCTGCTGGTGGCGCTGCCGGGCGTGGCGTAGTTGAGTTTGCCCGGACTGGCCCGTGCGGCCTTGATCAGGTCGGCGAGGGAGCGCAAGGGCGAATTCGGCTCGACCACCAGGATCTGCGGCGTCGAGATGAAGTTGATCACCGGCGCGAAGTCGCGCAGCGCGTTGTACTGGATCTTGTCCCTGAACATCACCGTGTTGCCGACCAGCGTTCCGGCCGAGGCGACGAGCAGCGTATAGCCGTCGGGCGCAGCCTTGGCGCCGATCGCGGTGCCGACCATGCCGGATGCGCCGGGGCGGTTTTCGACCACGACCGCCTTGCCGAAACTCGAGGTGAGCTGCTCGCTCACCAGCCGCCCGACCACGTCCACGGTCTGCCCGGGTGGGAACGGGACGATGATGCGAATCGGTTTGTCGGGATACGTGTCGGCACGAACCGCGTTCGCGGATGCGAGCGACAGTGCGGTGCACACCGCGACCGCGGCGTGCGTCGATGCAGATCGGTGCAGCATGGCGGGTTCCTCCTCCGTGGCGAATGTCGGGACAGGCTCGGGTCAGGCGAGCCTCGCGGGGACACGGATCCGGCCGCGCAGCGCACGCCGTCCCCGGCGCGGACCGTTCAAAACAGCGGCTCGGCCGCAGCGTGGACATCGCCGACTGCCCGAAATCGCGGCAGCGTTGCGCCAGCAGGCAAGCGCCTCGTGATCGTCGTCGTCGCTAGATCATCACCTCGGCCTTCGGTCGATAGAGCTCGGCCAGGAATCGCCGCTCCTCTGGCGACAGCTCGACTTCGGGTGCACGCGCAAGGTCCTCGATCTGGCTCGTCCGGGTCGCTCCGATGATCGCTGCGCAGACCCCCGGCTCCTGCAGCACCCAGGCAAGAGCCACCTGTGCCGCGGTCCTGCCTCGCTGCCGCGCGACCTCGACGACGCGATCGGCGATGGCCAGCTCGTCGCTCGAGTAGAACGCATCGTTCAGATGATCGTGCTGCAGGCGCGCCGAGCCCTTCGCCTCGGCGCGGCTGCGTCCGCCGGTCAGCAACCCGCGCGCGAGCGGGCTGTAGGCGAGCGCGCCGATCTGCTCCTCGCGGCAGAACGGCAGGACCTCGCGCTCGTTCTCACGGTAGAGCAGGTTGTGGTGGACCTGCATGGTGGAGTAGCGCTCCCACCCGCGGCGATCGGCCAGATAGACGGCCTTGGCGAGCTGCCAGGCGTACGTGGTGCCGGCGCCCACGTAGCGTACCTTGCCGCAGCGCACGAGATCATTCAGCGTCGAGAGCGTCTCCTCGATCGGCGTTTCGTAGTCCCAGCGATGCAGCTGCAGCAGATCGATGTAGTCCGTCTGCAGCCGCTGCAGCGAACCGTCCACCGAGGCGAGCAGGTGCTTGCGCGACAGCCCGCGGTCGTTGGGCCCGGAGCCCATCGGCCGGTAGACCTTGGTGGCGATCACCACCTGCTCGCGCGTCGTGACGCTGCGCAGGACCGATCCCAGTACCTGCTCGCTCTCGCCGTCGGAGTAGTAGTTCGCGGTGTCGAAGAAGTTGATGCCGAGATCGAAGGCGCGCTCGATGATCGGCCGGCTGTCCTGCTCGCCCATCGCCCAGCCGCGCCAGCCGGCCTTGCCGAACGGCAGGGTGCCCAGGCACAGGCGCGAGACCTTGAGGCCCGTGCGGCCGAGTCGTACGTAGTCCACGATGCTGGCAGCCGGCCGGTCTCAGCCGGCCGCTCCCATCACCCGGCGCTCGACGGCCTCGGTGTCCAGCTCGTGGTCGAAGACGTCCTTGGCGATCGGAAAGCCGTTCCTGACCTCGGCCTCGGTGAGCATGCCTACGGCGGTGTCGGCCGCGCCGGGATTGCCGATGAACGGCGGAGTGTGGATGTGCACCATCGTGCAGGGCTTGTCGCTGTTGTTCCATGCCCAGTGCATCTTGCCCCCGGGGATACGGACGAAGTCACCGGCGCGCACGATGAAGCCGGTGTCCTCGATGAACAGCCACATCTCGCCTTCGGTGACGTAGTCCAGTTCGTCACCCTCGTGCGCCGAGGCACGCGAGTGGTAGCCCGGACTGCGCGTGGTGATCATGATGCTCGCATTGGGCGAGTACACGACGCGCGCGTCGCGCCAGCCTGCCTTGTAGACGTCGCCGGTGATGTGATCGAGCGGGACGTTCTCGGCGCGCAGCAGATAGGGGTTTTCGAGCTTGGCTTGCATGGGGCACCGTGCGGGTGACGAGCGAACAGCGCTCAGAAGGGGTGACGGGAGAGGAACTCGACGATGCGGCGCGCGCTCGCCTCGGGTTGTTCGACCAGAGTGACGTGGCCGCAGCCTTCCTGAACCACCAGTTCCGAGCGCGGCAGAGCGGCGGCCATGATGCGAGAGAACTTCGGCACCGTGAGAACGTCTTCGTCGCCCACCATCACGAGCGCGGGCATCGTCATCGCGGCGAGGCGCGTGGTGAACGGCTCGGCGCGGTTCTGGCCGGGCTCGCACTGCCCGAAACGCAGCACCGCGCGCAGGTGCTCGATGTACATGTCCTGGTCGTTCTGCTGGATCATGGCCAGCGTGTTCGCCGCGGCAGCACGGCCTCTCTCGGTCTCGTAGAAGCTGCGGCCGAACAGCGCCGTCACCGCGAAGTCAGCGAGCATCTGGGTCATGCCCACCCGCTCGATCAGCGCGATGCGGACCCGGTAGTTCAGCTCCAGCATGCGATCGATCTCGGAGAAGGTGGCCGCCAGGACGAGCGAGGCGGTCTTGCCCGGGTACCGATCGGCGAACGCGAGGGCGACGCAGCCGCCCAGCGATGACCCGAGGATGTGCGCGCGGCCGACGCCGAGATGGTCGAGCAGGGCAGCGATATCGTCCGCCCACAGCTCCATCGAGTAGGTCTGCCGGGGCTTGGCCGATTGCCCGACACCGCGCAGGTCCAGGCCGATCACCTCGTGGCTGGCGGCGAGCACCGGCAACGCACCGTTGAAGAACGCATGGGTAGTACCGAGGCCGGGGATCAGCACGATCGGCTCGCCGGTGCCGGTGCGCTGGTAGAAGATGTCCGTGCCGTTGACCTGGGCTGTGGGCATGGGGTCGCGCCTCCTGAGTATCGACCGGATCATTGCCGGTCCGTGCACCGGTCTGCATCCGCCGGCGTGCTCGGCAGTCTTTGCGAGGGCCGCGGGAGCGGCAGCGCCGCCGCCCGGCGAACCGTGCGGATGCCGCCATGCCGCCGGCCCGGTCGATCCTCGACTGCTCGCGTGGGTGTTCACGGCTGTTCGCCGCCGCCTGCAGGTGTGCACTGCGGGCATTCGTCGCGGCTGCAGTTGCAGTTGCGCTTGCAGTTGCGCTTGCAGCTGCAGTTGCAGCAGCAGTCGCGATTGCAGTTGCAGCTGTTGTCTACAGTTGTTCACACATGCGAACAGTGTTCGCATGTGCGTCAACATTGTGGGCGCTGTGTGCTACGCTGTCAACTCGCGGTGCACACCGGCGGACGTCGTGCGCCGGCGATCCGCCGCCCCCGTTGCGAACAGCGCGGGCGCCGGCGCAGCAGCCTTCGTTTCGTCTCGTGACCCGCCAGCCCCGGAACCGTCCGCATGGTGAAGTCGGCCGTCCGCGTATTCTCGATCCTTCGCTTCATCGCCGACGCCGCGGACGGGTGCACGCACGCCGACATCGGCCGCGCGCTGAACATTCCCCGCGCGAGCCTCAGCGCGCTGCTGTCCGATCTGTGCGGGCTCGGCTACGCCGAACTCGACCCGCGCACTCGCCGCTACACGCTCGGGGCCGCGCTGCTCACCCTGTCCCACGCCTACCTCAAGCACCTGAACCTGGTCCAGCTCGGCGAGCCGCTGCTGCGCCAGGTGTTCCGGGAGACCGGCGAGTTCGTGTCGCTGGTCATTCTCAAGGACGGGGCCGTGGTCAAGGTCTGCGAATTCGCGCCGCCCGACCCGCTCGGCTCGCATCTCCAGGTCGGGGAGTCCGGTCCGCCGCACGCGACCGCGGCGGGCAAGGTGCTGCTGGCAAATCTGCCCGTCGCGATGCGCGATGCGGCAATCGCACGCATCGACCTGCGCGTGTACACCGCGCGCACGCTGCACACCCGCAAGGCCCTGCTCAGGGAACTGGCTACCGTGCGCAGCGGCGGCGTCGCCTACTCCCGCGAAGAGTATCTGGCAGGCATGATCTCGATGGCGATGCCGGTGTTCAATGCGGCCGATCAGGCCGTCGCCGCGATGGGGGTGAACACACCGCGCGTGCGCTTCACCCCGTCGCACGAGCGCAAGGTCGGCCGGATCCTGCGCTGGGCGAGCAGCGAGATGTCCGCACGCCTGGGACACCGGCCCAGCCTGCTCGCGCGGGCGACTGCAGCCGACCGGCACGACACCGCAGCGAACCGGCAGGCACGCACGCCAGTTGCTGAAGCAGGCAGGCGAATGAGACAGACCGAACGACGGAGCACTCGATGACACCGACCGGAACAGCGGCGCAGACGCCGAAGATCGTGCACATGGCCGTGCGCGTCGCGGATGTGGACACCGCCGCACGCTTCTACCTCGACGTGATGGGGATGCGCGAACTCGCGCGCGTGAACGTGAAGAACCTCACCGCCGTGCACATGACCGACGGCAACGTCTATCTGTCGGTCGTGCAGTACCACTCCGACGCCACCGCCGAATCGCGGGTCGCGGGCCCCGGCCCCTGCATCCATCACCTCGGCATGGAAGTCCCGGACCCGGAACGGTTCTGGGAATTCCTGCAGACGCAGGGGTGCTCGCCGGTGAGTCCGCCCGGCGAGATCCCGATCAAGTTCCTGATGCCCGACGGCATCCTGGCGGAGATCGTTCAGCCGAACTACTTTCGCGATCGCTTCGACCCACCTGCGAATGCATCGAACCCCGCGTGAAGCCGGGCTGCAGAGCACGTCCGCACCGTGAGTGCAGGTCCGGCGCACGTCGCGCCGCTGACGTGCCGGACCGTCCAGCCGACTTGCAGCAGTCACACTGCGCGCTGCGGGCAGCGCGCGCAACCGGACATCGTGTGCGGGAGCGCTTCACCCGGGAAGCTTCTGTAGACTGCGGCCCGAATCTGCGCTGCAACGGTATTGCAGTCGCGCTTGCGAATCGGAGAGAGGATTGCGCACCACACACCAGCGCCGGTGGCGCGTCACCGCGTCAGCCGGCCTCGCGTCGGTGCTGGCGGCCATCGCCGGCGTCGCACTCGCGCAGGGCAAGGGCCCCGGCGGCTACCCGGTGAAGTCGATCCGTTTCCTCGTGCCGTTCGCCCCCGGCGGCACCACTGACGTGATCGCTCGCATCGTGAGCCAGCGGCTGTCGGAAGAGCTGGGCCAGCAACTGGTCGTCGACAACCGCGGCGGGGCGGGCGGCACGATCGCCGCCGAGCTGGTGGCGCGCGCGCCCGGCGACGGCTACACGCTGAAGATGAACCACCAGGGCATGACCTTCAACCAGACGCTCTATCCGAAGCTGCCGTTCGACACTGCGAAGGCGTTCGCGGCGATCGGCATGGTCGGAGTTACGCCGAACGTGCTCGTCGTGAATCCGACGCTACAGGCGAAGACGGTCACGGAGTTCCTCGCGCTGGCGAAGAAGGGCGAGATCAGCTACGGCTCGGGTGGCGTCGGCAGCTCGTCGCATCTGGCGGTCGAGCTGTTCATGCTGCAGACCGGCAGCAAGCTCCTGCACGTTCCCTACAAGGGCGCCGGCCCGGCGCTGGCCGACACCGTCGGCGGGCAGGTGCAGATGATGATCGCGACACTGCCGGGCGCGTCGAGCTTCATCCGGGCAGGCAAGCTGCGCCCGCTCGGCATGTCTGGCCTGAAGCGCTCGCCGGCCTTCCCCGACATTCCGACCATCGCGGAATCCGGAGTCCCGAAGTACGACTACGACACCTGGTATGGCATGTTCGGGCCAGCGTCCCTGCCGCGTCCGATGGTCGTCTGGCTGAACCAGACGATCAATCGCGTGCTGAACGAGGCCGCGATGCGGCAGCGGCTGTCGGACACCGGGCTGGAAGTGGAGACCGGGACACCGGAAATGCTGCAGAAGGTTGTCGTCGATGACATCGCGCGCTGGGGCAGGATCATCCGTACCGCGAACATCCGCATCGACTAGAGAGCACACGCGCCGCGGCCATCGACTGCGGCTCAACGCTCGCCCGGGAGAGGTCCGGCGAACGGGTCCCGTGCCGGCGCAGTGAGCGCCACCCGGCGCACTACCCGTGCAGCCTGCGCCGATGGGGCAGCGCTGGTGCATTGCCGGCAGCGCCGGGCGAGGGTAGACTGCCCGCAGGCACTTTCCCACAGTGCGGTTCCCGCACGAGCCGGCGACCCCGATGACCGCCCGACCCCGCCCGCGTTCGCGCGCCGCCGCCCTCGCCTTCGCCGGCACCCTGTCCCTCGCGCTGGTTGCGACAGCCGCGCGCGCTGATCCGTGGCAGGAGGCACTGACGCAGGCCACGACCGCCGTGACTCAGGCTCGCGCCGCCGGCGATGCAGCGCGTCTGGCCGAAGCGCTGGCCAGACGCGCCGGCACGCTGCAGCAACTCGGCGATCGCCAGCGTGCACTGACCGATGCCGAGGAGGCCGTGCGTACGCTCCCGGCGAAGGCGCCGGTCGGGCTGCGGGCTGCAGTCATGGGCGTGCATGGGCAGGCGCTGCTGCTGTCGGGCGCTCCCGATCGCGCCGAGGCGCCGCTGCGCATGGCCCTGGCACTGGCGGGTGAGGCGGGTCTGCCGCGTCTGGCTGCGGCAGCCGGCAACGACCTGGGACTCGCGCTGGTGCGGCTGCAGCGGGCGGCAGATGCCGACTCGGC
>CANGUQ010000084.1 GCA_947456915.1 Betaproteobacteria bacterium | reverse complement strand
TGCAGCCCGGTCGTGCAGGCGGTCACCACGGCCATGCTCGGCCCCTTCAGCCCGAAGCGGATGCTGAGGTGCCCGGAGATCATGTTGATGATCGAGGCGGGCACGAAGAACGGCGAGATGCGGCGCGGTCCGCGCGCCACCAGGTCGCCGTGGGTCTGCTCGATCAGCGGCAGCCCGCCGATGCCCGAACCGACCACCACCCCGATGCGCTCCGCGTTCGCCTCGGTGACCTCGATACCGGCGTCCTGCCACGCCTGGATGCCTGCCGCCATCCCGTAGTGGATGAAGGTATCCATGTGGCGGGCTTCCTTCGCCGGCATGTACTGCTCGACAGAAAAGCCCTTCACTTCACCGGCAAAACGGCAGGAGAACGCCGAAGCGTCGAACCGGGTGATGTTGTCGATCCCGGTGCGCCCGGCAACCAGCGCATCCCACGCCGAGCCGACATCATTGCCGACCGGAGAGATCACACCCAGGCCGGTCACCACCACACGCCGTCGGCTCATCACGCCTCCTGCACGGACACGTCCGCGTCGGACCCGGGCGATCCCGGATCCCGTTGACCACGTTTGCGCAAGGCGACTACTTCTGGTGCGAGTTGATGTAGTCGATCGCCTGCTGGACGGTGGTGATCTTCTCGGCCTCTTCGTCCGGGATCTCGGTCTCGAACTCTTCCTCGAGCGCCATCACCAGTTCCACCGTGTCCAGAGAATCGGCCCCGAGATCATCGACGAAGCGCGAGTCGATCTTCACTTCGGCCTCGTTGACGCCCAGTTGCTCGGCGACGATCTTCTTGACCCGGCCTTCAACGTTTTCCATTACAGAACTCTCCAATAGGTGTGAACCGCTGTGCCCGGTGCCGGCAATGCGCCCGAGCTGACGGGCAATTCACCGGCCGCGGATTCTACCAAAAACGCCCTCGCGGTCCGCGAACGACCGGCGTGACGGGGTCGTCCGGGCCTGCAGGGGCGAACGGGACGCTATTCCATGAACAAACCGCCGTTGACGTGCAGCGTGCTGCCGGTGACGTAAGCCGCGCCCGGCGAGACCAGATAGAGGACGGCCGCCGCCACGTCGCCCGGATCGCCCAGGCGATTGAGCGGCACCTGCCCGAGCAGGGCCTGGCGCTGCTCGGGCTTGAGCGCGCGCGTCATGTCGGTGTCGATGAATCCCGGCGCGACGCAATTGACGGTGATGCCGCGGCTGCCGATCTCGCGTGCCAGCGCGCGGGTGAAGCCGACCATGCCCGCCTTCGCCGCCGCGTAGTTCGACTGCCCGGCGTTGCCGATCGACCCCACCACCGAGCCGATGCTGATGATCCGGCCGCGGCGCGCCTTCATCATCGGCCGCAGCACGGCCTTGGACAGGCGCCACACCGATTTGAGGTTGGTGTCGAGGATCGTGTCCCACTCCTCCTCGCTCATGCGCATCAGCAGGTTGTCGCGCGTGACGCCCGCGTTGTTGACGAGAATCGTCACCGGACCGTGCCGGGCCTCGATCGCCGCCAGCGTCGCCTCGACCTGCGCCGCGTCGTTCACGTCGAGCGCGGCACCCTGTCCGCAGAGTCCGGCGGCCGTGAACGCCGCCTCGATCGCCGCAGCACCCTCGGGACGGGTGGCCGTGCCGATGACTGCCGCGCCGGCAGCGGCGAGCGCGTGGGCGATCGCCTGCCCGATGCCGCGCGAGGCCCCGGTGACCAGCGCCACCTCCCCCGCCAGCGTCGCCGACGCGCTCATGCGAGCACCGCCTTCAGCGCCTCGTCGAGCGTCGCGGGGTCGAATATCGTCATGCCGGCGAGGTTGCCGTCGATGCGCCGCGTCAATCCGTTCAGCACCTTGCCCGGGCCGCACTCGATCACCAGTGTCGCCCCGCGCGCGGCAATCGCCTGCACCGTCTCCACCCAGCGCACCGGGCTGCGCGCCTGCCGTGCCAGCGCATCGCGGATCGCCTGCGGATCGCTCGGAGCCGACACGTCGACATTGTTCACCACCGGGATGCCCGGCGCGGCAATCGCGACATCACGCAGGAAGGCCTGCAGGCGCTGGGCCGCAGGCTCCAGCAGCGTCGAGTGGAACGGAGCGCTCACCGGCAGCATCAGCGCGCGTTTCGCGCCGGCTGCCTTGGCCTGCTGCGCCGCGCGCTCCACCGCCGCCTTGTGCCCGGCGATCACGACCTGACTGGGGGCGTTGAAATTCACCGCCTCCACCACTTCGCCCTGCGCGGCCTCGGCGCAGACACGGCGCACGGTATCGTCATCCAGTCCGAGCACTGCCGCCATCGCTCCGGTCCCGATCGGTACCGCCTCCTGCATCGCCCGGGCACGAAAACGCACGGTGCGAACCGCATCGGGAAGCGTCAGCGCCCCCGCGGCCACCAGCGCCGAGTATTCGCCCAGACTGTGGCCCGCGACCACCGCCGGCACAGGACCCCCGCGGGCGAGCCACTCGCGCCACACGGCGACGGCAGCGGTGAGCATCACCGGCTGCGTGTTCACGGTCGAGTTGAGCACGGTGTCCGGCCCCTGCTCGACCATCGTCCACAGGTCCTCGCCCAGCGCTGCGGACGCCTCGTCGAAGACTGCGCGTACCGCGGCACAGCCGGCGAACGGCTGCATCATCCCGACGGACTGCGAGCCCTGTCCGGGAAACACCATTGCGAAGGAGGTTGTCGCAGTCTTCGGGTCGGTCATGATCGGATCAGTGTGTGAACGTTGATCGGCGCTGCGCGGCGCGCGGCGCCGGCCGTGACGAGGCGTTCAGTGCCAGCGCAGCAGCACGGCGCCCCAGGTGAAGCCGCCACCCACGCCTTCGAGCAGCACGTGCTGGCCGGAACGGATGCGGCCGTCGCGAACCGCCTCGTCGAGCGCGAGCGGTATCGACGCCGCGGACGTGTTCGCGTGGCGATCGACGGTCACCACCACCCTCGCCATCGGCAGCCCCAGCTTCTTCGCGGTCGCCTCGATGATGCGGATGTTGGCCTGGTGCGGAATGAGCCAGTCGACGTCGCCGGGCTGCAGGTCGTTGGCCGCCAGCGCTTCGTGCGCGACATCGGCCAGCACCCTCACCGCGAAGCGAAAGACCGCGTTGCCATCCATCGTGAGGAACGGCGAGCCTTCGATCCTGCCCTGGTCGATACGCGCCGGCACCCCGAGGATGCCGGCATGGCTGCCGTCTGCGTGCAGGTGCGAGGACAGCACGCCCGGGGCGTCGGCGGCACTGAGCACCACCGCGCCGGCACCATCGCCGAACAGCACACAGGTCGAACGGTCATTCCAGTCGAGCACGCGCGAGTACACCTCGGCCCCCACCACCAGCGCGTGCCGACAGTGCCCGGCGCGTACCGCCAGATCGGCCTGTGCGAGGGCGTAGACGAAGCCGCTGCACACCGCCTGGATGTCGTACGCCGCGCCGCCGGCCGCACCCAGCTTGCGCTGCAGGATGCAGGCGGTGCTCGGGAACACGACATCGGGGGTGGTGGTGGCGACCACGATCAGCCCGATCTCGGCCGGCGACACGCCGGCAGCGGCGAGCGCACGCTCGGACGCACGCAGCGCGAGGTCGCTGGCCAGTTCGCCGGCAGCGGCGAAATGACGCTCGCGGATCCCCGTCCGGGTGACGATCCACTCGTCCGAAGTGTCCACGCGCTGCGCCAGTTGCGCATTGGTCACGCACTGCTGCGGCAGGTAGCCGCCGGTGCCCGTGATGCGCGAGTACACGGCGGTCGCGGCGTTCACGCCGCGCCCTGCTGCAGCAGGTTGACGCGCGCGCCGATGCGCTCGGCCAGACCGAGGCGGACTTCCTCCACCGCCCGGCCGATCGCGAAACCGAACGCGAAGCTGTCGGCCGAACCGTGGCTCTTCACCACCACGCCCTGCAGTCCGAGCAGACTCGCGCCGTTGTAGCGTCGGTGGTCGACGGTGCGCTTGAACGAGCGGAAGATCGGCAGTGCGCACAGCCCGGCCACGCGGGTGAGCCAGTTGCGCTCCACCTCGCGTCGCAGCAGCACACTGAGCATCTGCGCCAGCCCCTCGGAGCTCTTCAGCGCGACGTTGCCGACGAACCCGTCGCAGATGACCACGTCGACGGTGCCCTTGAAGATGTCGTCGCCTTCGACGTTGCCGTAGAAGTTGAGTCCGCTCGCCCGCAGCAGTTCGCCTGCCTGCTTCACCGTGTCGTTGCCCTTGATGTCCTCGACACCGATGTTGAGCAACCCGACCTTCGGCGCCTCGATGTGCTCGACCGCACCGGCGAGGCTCGCCCCCATGATCCCGAACTGAAGAAGCTCCACCGGGGTGCAGTCCACGTTCGCGCCCAGATCGAGCATGTAGGTGCGCCCGGCGAGCGTCGGCATCACCGCGGCGATCGCCGGGCGCTCGATGCCGTGCAGCGTCTTGAGCACGAAGCGCGAGGTGGCCATCAGCGCGCCGGTGTTGCCTGCGCTCACGCAGGCCTGCGCCTCGCCGGACTTGACCAGATTGATCGCCAGGCGCATGGACGACTTCTTCTTGTTGCGCAGCGCCCCGGCGGGCGGCTCGTCCATCGCCACCACTTCCGGCGCGTGCAGAACGCGCAGCCGGTCGCTTTCCGCGCGCCCCGCGCGCGCGAGTGCGGCGCCGATGGCGTCGGACAAGCCCACCAGCACGATCGACAGTTGCGGGTCGGCGTCGACAGCCGCGACCGCAGCGGGCACGGTCACCTCTGGGCCGTGATCTCCGCCCATGCAATCGGTCGCTACGACGACGTTCGCCATCACCAGCGGGCTGCGTGCATCGGCGTGCCCGGCAGCGGGAGTCGGCGCGCGCGCGGCACTCGGTCAGACCTTCGCGCGCAGCGCAGACGAGCCGATCAGTCCTTCCTGCCGGCGGTCACCTTCTTGCCGCGGTAGTACCCGGACGGGCTGATGTGGTGGCGCAGGTGCACCTCGCCCGTGGTCGGCTCGACACCCAGCGGCGCGGGCGTGAGGAAATCGTGCGCGCGGCGCATGTTGCGGCGGGACGGGGATTTCTTGTTCTGCTGGACTGCCATGATCGTCGAACCTCTTCGTCTGAATCCGTGCCGGCCGGGTCGATGCCCGGTGCCGCCTCGAATGTTGCATGCCCGGTTGCCGCAGCGTACGGCGCGGTGCGCTACTCGCCGCGACTGCGCGGCGCCAATCTGCCCAGGACGGCGAACGGTTGCACCGCATCGCCGTCCCCGGCAGCGTGCGCGCCTTCGGGCGCACACTCCTTCATTGCATGTACGTCGTGCCGTGGCGCGATCGGCCACTGCAGCAACACTTCGTCTTCCACCAGTTCCCCGACGTCCAGGGCCTCGGACGCGAGAATCGCGTCAACACCCTCGTCGTCGGCAGCATCCAGCTCAGCCTCGTTTCGCGCAAGACGCACCCGGTTGCCGATCTGCACCGGCCAGCGCATCGTGCCGAGACAGCGCAGACACCGCACCAGCAACCACCCCTCGATCTTCAGTTCGAGGCCCGGCTTGCCGTCCCACACCCCGCCGAGCACCCGAAACTGCAGTTCGCCCTGCCGATCGACGAGATTGTCGGCCAGCCGCGTCAGCCGAGCACCATCGAGCGTGCCCTGACATTCGCTGCCGGCACGCGCGAACGCGACGCTGTCGATGACCGGGGAGTGCGGCATAAACCGCGGATAATATTGCCCTTTCCCTCCGATGTCAAAGCCGAGACACCACTGTCCATGAGCACCGCACCGACCCGTCCCGAACTGATTCTCGCCTCCACATCTCCCTACCGGCGCGCGCTGCTGGAACGCCTCGGCCTGCCCTGCCGCGTGCTCGCTTCGGGGGTGGACGAAACGCCGCTGCCCGGCGAGGCGCCAGCGGCACTGGCCGCCCGGCTCGCGCTGGCGAAGGCGCAGCGGGTCCACGCGCAGGCACCCGGCGCGGTGGTGATCGGCGCCGATCAGGTCGCCGATCTGGACGGCGCCCCCCTGAACAAGCCCGAGCAGCACGCGCTGGCAGTCGAGCAGTTGCGGCGGCTGAGCGGGCGCACGGCGCGCTTTCACAGCGCACTGTGCGTGATCGGCGGCGAGCCGGCAGAGCAGGTGGTGGAAGTCGTCACCACCGCGGTCCGCTACCGGCCGCTGACCGAGGCGCAGATCGAGCGCTATCTCGCCCGCGAGCCCGCCTACGACTGCGCCGGAGCGGCGCGCATCGAGGCGCTGGGCATTGCGCTCGTGGAGTCGGTGCACAGCGACGATCCGAGCGCGCTGATCGGGCTGCCGCTCATCGCCACCGTGCGCCTGCTGTCACGTTTCGGCATCGAGGTGCCGTAGGCCGACGCGCTCAGCGCAGCGGCGAAGCCGGAGCACGCGCACCGGTGATCACCGCGATCAGCGTCTCCATCGACGCGGCGCCGAAGCGCTTGGCGACGCGCTCGGCGATGTTCTCGCGCAGCGTGTAGTCGACGATGTTCTCCGCCTTGATCACCTCGCGCGCGACCGACTCGACGCTGCCCAGCGCATCGGCCAGACCGAGTTCGATGCTGCGCTCGCCCGTCCAGATCAGACCGCTGAAGATCTCGGGATCGGCCTTCAGGCGATTGCCGCGACCGCGCTTCACCACTTCGATGAACTGCGCGTGAATGTCGTTGAGCATCGCCTGCGCGTGCGCGCGCTGTCGGGGGAGCACCGGCGAGAACGGGTCGAGGAACCCCTTGTTGTCGCCGGCAGTGAGCAGCCGTCGCTCCACGCCGAGCTTGTCGAGCACGCCAGTGAAGCCGAAGCCGTCCATCAGCACGCCGATCGATCCGACCAGGCTCGCGCGATTGACGAAGATCCTGTCTGCCGCGGCGGCGACGTAGTACCCGCCCGACGCACAGACGTCCTCGATCACCGCGTAGAGCGGCACGTCGGGGTGCTCCGCGCGCAGCCTGCGGATCTCGTCGTTGATCTCGCCAGCCTGCACCGGCGAGCCGCCGGGGCTGTTGATGCGCAGCACCACCCCCATCGTGTTGCTGTCCTTGAATGCCGCCTTGAGCCCGGCATTGACCTGCTCGGACGAGGCGGAGCCGTCGGCCGAGATCACGCCGTTCAACTCCACCAGCGCAGTGTGCTTGCCCGGGGCGGCCATCTCGCGTGCCCCGAACCAGCCGGCGGCGAGAAACAGCACGAGAAAAAGATAGAGAAAGGTCAACGACTTGAAGAAGATGCCCCAGTAGCGCGCGCGCCGCTGCTCGACGAGCGCCGAGGTGGCGAGCTTCTCCAGCACGTCGCGCTCCCAGTTGCTGCCGCCAGGTCCGCCTTCACTCATTGCCAGTCACTCCCTGTACCGCGTCGATGGATGGATATCCCGGATGAATCATGCATCAAGCGCGCACCGGCCAACAGCGCGCCAGGGCCGTCCGGCGGGGACAGCCGGCGCGGAACCCGTCCGTGTCGGCGCTCCGGGATGGGCCAGTCGGGCGCAGCGCGCATCACGCGTGGTCGCGCAACCACCGCCGCAGTTCGTCGAAGCGCTCGACGAGCGCCAGCGGCTGCGCAGCGGCCAGCCCCTCCCGCGGATGCGCGCCGTAGCTCACGGCCAGCGCAGCGACGCCGGCTGCGCGCGCCATGTCCAGATCGTGCGTGGTGTCGCCGATCATCAGCGCGCGCCGCGCATCGACGGCCAGTTCGGCAAGCAGTTCGTGCAGCATCAACGGGTCGGGCTTGGATGCGGTCTCGTCCGCTGTGCGGGTGGCATCGAAGCAGTCAGCCACGCCGAGGTTACCGAGGGCGCGGTCCAGACCACGACGCGTCTTGCCGGTGGCGACCGCGAGACGGAACCCCGCCGCGCGCAACTCCAGCAGGGCGTCGCGCGCGCCGGCAAACAGCGGTACCTCGCTGTCGCCGGCGAAATAGTGCTCGCGATAGCGCTCCGCGAGCAGGCGGTAGTCCGACAGCGGCAACTCGGGAACCAGATTCGCGAGCGCGTCGTTCAGGCCGAGGCCGATCACGTAGCGGGCGCGCTCCTCGGGCGGCACCGCGAGCCCCAGATCGGCGCAGGCGCGCTGGATGCAGCTAGCGATCAGTCCGGTGGAATCGGCAAGCGTGCCGTCCCAGTCGAACACGAGCAGATCGAAACGTGTCGGCATGTCAGTCTCCGTCGCCAGCGCGCAGCGCGCGCTGCTCCTCCGCCCGCGCATCGAGCTGGGCGATGAAGGACTCGAAATCCGGGGGCAGCGGCGCGCTCAGCGCGAGCGGCTCGCCGGTGTGTGGGTGGCGCAGCTCGAGGCTCCACGCATGCAGAAGCAGCCGGCGCACGCCCAGCCGCTTCAGCGGGCGGTCACGCTCGGGATCGCCATACTTGTCGTCGCCGACGATCGGAAACCCGGCGTGCTGCAGATGAACGCGGATCTGGTGCGTGCGTCCGGTCAGCAGCAGCGCATCGAGCAGACTGAAGCCCGGCCACAGCGTCACGGGTGTGAACACCGTTGCCGCGCTCATGCCCGCGGCATCGACCTGCATCCGCTTCTCGCCGCTGGCAGTCGCCTGCTGCAGCGCAACATCAATGCGCCGGGTACCCCGTCGCCAGCGCCCGTGCACCAGCGCGCGATAGTGCTTCGTCACGCGGCCTTCGCGCAGATCGGCGTGCAGCGCGGTGAGCGCGCTGCGCCTCTTTGCCAGCAGCAGCAGGCCCGAGGTGTCGCGATCGAGCCGGTGCACCAGTTCGAGGAACCGCGCCTGCGGCCGCTCGGCGCGCAACTGCTCGATCACGCCGCGGCTGACGCCGCTGCCTCCGTGCACTGCCCAGCCCGAGGGCTTGTCGAGCGCGAGCAGCCAATCGTCCTCATAGCAGACATGCTGCCCGAGGCGCTGCGGTTCCTCCGCGTCGGCGGGTCTGCCCGGGCGCGGCCCGGTGGTGCGCACCGGCGGGATCCGCACCCGATCGTCCAGTTCCAGCCGTCGTTCAGGCTGCGCCCGCTGGCCATTGACGCGGACCTCGCCACGCCGCAGCAACCGGTACACGTGGCTCTTCGGAACACCCTTGAGCAGCTTCGTCAGGTAGTTGTCAGGACGCTGGTTGGCGCTTGATTCATCGACGATTTCCACCCGGACCGCGGCTTTCTCGGACGCCTCCATCAGCACCCGTTCCGTGCCGTGCGAGCGGTCGCCGCGGCACCGCGCGCTGGCCGCAGCCGGCCGGTTGTCGCGCGCGCGCAGCAATTCGGCGTCGCCGTGACACTGGACAAGCTTGCGCCGCTGGTGGTACACCCTAGACAACCCGGGTGCCCACATGGTCCGGGCCGGTCCGTCACTGCATTTTCTCCTGACTGATCCACAGGTTACCTTCGCTCACCTGATCAAGCAGCGATGTTACTCGATCAAGTGCGTAGCTTCGCCCGGCACCCACGCTGCGGATTCCGCGGCGCGCCATCGCGGCATGCAGACGCAGAATCCGAGCTGGTCCGTACGATGTAACTTTCTCCTGCTGCCTGCCGCTGACCGGTGTGGCGGGATCGATCGAGCGTATCCGCGCTGACACAGCGATGTCGCGCCGAGCAGGCCCCGCGCCGATCACCCGAGCCGCAATGTCCGCGGGCAGCAGTGTGCCGATCCCGACGAGGCGAGAGACCCCCATCACGACCTGACGCATCCGCGACCCTCCTGAGCGTTCACCCGCTGCACGCCCAGACCGGTCGCTTCCGCGAACTCGGCTTCGCGCGACCCCGTGCTTGATCGCGGGAGTCTGACTCAAATGAAACGCATGTTGTTCAACGCGACGCAGGCAGAGGAACTGCGCGTCGCCATCGTCGACGGCCAGAAGCTGATCGACCTCGATATCGAAACCGCAGGAAAAGAACAGCGCAAGAGCAACATCTACAAGGGCACGATCACTCGCGTCGAGCCCAGCCTCGAGGCGGCGTTCGTCGACTACGGCGCTGACCGGCACGGCTTCCTGCCGTTCAAGGAAGTTACGCGCGCGAACTTCCGCAGCGGTGCTGACGGCAATTCGACGATCAAGGAAGCCCTGCGCGAAGGCCAGGAACTGATCGTCCAGGTCGACAAGGACGAGCGCGGCACGAAGGGCGCCGCGCTGACGACCTACATCAGTCTCGCCGGGCGCTACATCGTGCTGATGCCGAACAATCCGCGCGGTGGCGGAGTGTCGCGGCGCATCGAGGGCGAGGACCGCAACGAGTTGCGCGACCTCGTCAACCAGCTCGAAGTCCCGGCCGGAATGAGCGTGATCGCCCGCACGGCGGGCATTGGCCGCACGCTCGAGGAACTGCAGTGGGACCTCAAGTATCTGCTCGACCTGTGGACGGCGATCGACAACGCCGCGAAAGGTCTGCCCGCGCCGACGCTGATCTACCTGGAGAGCAGTCTCGTGATCCGCGCGATCCGCGACTACTTCAGCCAGGACATCGGCGAGATCCTGATCGACACGCCCGACATCTACGATCAGGCGCGCTCGTTCATGGCCGCGGTGATGCCGACCAACCTGAGCCTGATCAAGCACTATCGCGACGACGTTCCGCTGTTCTCGCGCTTCCAGATCGAGCACCAGATCGAGAGCGCCTACGCCCGCCAGGTGACGCTGCCCTCGGGCGGTGCGATCGTCATCGACCACACCGAGGCGCTGGTGTCGGTGGACGTGAACTCGGCGCGTGCGACGCGCGGCGGCGACATCGAGACCACCGCGTTCAACACCAACTGCGAGGCGGCCGACGAGATCGCCCGCCAGCTGCGGCTGCGCGATCTGGGCGGCCTGATCGTCATCGACTTCATCGACATGGAGAACGCGCGCAACCAGCGCGAGGTCGAGAACCGGCTGCGCGACGCGTTGCACGTCGACCGCGCCCGCGTGCAGATGGGCAAGATCTCCCGCTTCGGCCTGATGGAGCTGTCGCGCCAGCGGCTGCGTCCCTCGCTCGGCGAGTCGGCGCACATCCCCTGCCCGCGCTGCCACGGCACCGGTGTGGTGCGCGGCATCGAGTCGACCGCGCTGCACATCCTGCGCATCCTGCAGGAAGAGGCAATGAAGGAGAACACCGGCGCGGTGCACGCGCAGGTGCCGGTGGACGTGGCGACGTTCCTGCTCAACGAGAAGCGCCAGGAGATCCAGAGCATCGAACTGCGTCAGAAGGTGAACATCGTGCTGGTGCCCAATCTGCACCTGGAGACGCCCAACTACACGGTGACCCGTCTGCGCCACGACGAGCGGAACGCGTCCGAGCCGCCAGCGCCGAGCTACGCGCTGGTCGAAGTGCCGGAGACGGCGGAAACGCTGCCCGGCATGCCGGCCGAGAAACCG
>CANGUQ010000083.1 GCA_947456915.1 Betaproteobacteria bacterium | reverse complement strand
CGCCCTGCTCCTCCCGCAACTGACGCCGAGTGCCCGCCGCGCATGGCGCCGCCCCCTCCGGCGCCGCGTCAGCCGGTCAGTCAGCGCCGACGGCGGCAGGGCCGCGGCCCGGACCGCGCACTCACTCCGCCTTGATGCCCAGCTGCCTGATCACCTTCTCCCACTTGGCGCGCTCGGTGACCAGATAGCGGGCGAATGCCTCGGGCGTGCCGCCGACCGGATCGATGCCCTGTCCGGCGAAGTTCTCGCGCACCTCCGGCAGGTTGATCGCGCGCACCGTCTCTGCATTGAGCCGCGCGATCACCTCGCGCGGGGTGCGCGCCGGCGCGAGCAGCCCGTACCAGGTGACCGCGTCGAAACCGGGCAGCCCGAGTTCGGAGACCGTCGGCAGGTCGGGGACGATCGGCGAGCGCTTCTCGCTGGTGATCGCGATCAGGCGCACCTTGCCGGCCTTCCACAGCGACTGCACCGACAGCAGCGTGGGCAGCGTGATGGTGATCTCGTTGCCCATCAGCGAGGCGAGCGCCGGCGCGATGCCCTTGAACGGCACGTGCGTCATCTCGACCCTGGCCATGCGGTTCATCAGTTCGCCGGCGAGTTGCAGCGGGGTGCCGTTGCCGGACGAGCCGAAGGTGACCTTGCCCGGACTGCGCCGCGCAAGTTCGAGCAGGTCGGCGAGCGACTTGATCGGCGAGTTGCTGTTCACGGCCACGGTCAGCGCCGCGGTGGCCACCAGCGACACCGGAGCGAAATCCTTCACCGGCTCGTAGCCGGCACTGGCGTAGAGCATCGGATTGGTCACGTGGCTGGTGAACGCCATCAGCACGGTGTGTCCGTCGGGTGCAGCACGCGCGACCAGCTCGGTGCCCACGTTGCCGCCAGCGCCGGGCCGGTTGTCGATCAGCACCGGCTGACCGGTCGAGTCACCGATGCGCTGACCCAGCACGCGCGCGACGATGTCGGTGCCTCCGCCCGGGGCGAAGCCGACCACCATGCGGATCGGCTTGCTCGGGAAGGAGGCTGCGGCAGCCGCTGCGGTGCCGGATGCAAGCGCGGTCAGCGCAGCCGCTGCGGCGAGGGAACGACCGGACGCGCGCCTCATGGCCGTGCCTCGCCGTGGCGCAACGCCGCCTCGTACATCGGATAGGCGCTGGTCACGCTGCCGCTCGACACCGGGGGCACGCTGCGCACCGAGTGCGGGCCCAGCTGCGCGAGCGAAGTCACGCCCATCAGTCCCATCGCGGTACGCATCTCCAGCTCCAGCAGTTCGATCATGCGCACGACACCCGGCTCGCCAGCCGCCGCGAGCGCCCAGCCGTGCAGCTTGCCGATACCCACGGCGGTCGCGCCCAGCGCCACCGCCTTGATGATGTCGGTGCCGCGCAGGATGCCGCCGTCCATCAGCACCGGCACGCGTGCGTCGACCGCCTGCGCCACCTCGGGCAGCACGTCGATGCTCGCCTGCCCGTGGTCGAGCTGGCGACCGCCGTGGTTGGACACGTAGACCACGTCCACGCCGTGCTCCACCGCGAGCTTCGCGTCCTCTGCGGTGGCAATGCCCTTGAGGATCAGCGGCACGCCCATGCGCTGCTTCATCCACAGCACGTCGTCCCAGGTGAGGCTCGCCTGGTGCGAAGCATCGCCGCCGCCCTCGCGCACGAGGTGGTGGTTGATCAGGTCGCGCTCGCGCCGGCTGTAGTAGGCGCGATCGACGGTCACGCACAGCGCGTCGTAGCCGGCCGCCTTCGCGCGGTCGAGGATATCGCCGACCCAGCCGCGGTCGCCACGCACGTACAGCTGAAAGATCAGCGGCTGCTTCGCCTCCCGCGCCACCGCCTCGATGCTCGGACGCGCCGCGGTGCTGACGAAGCACGGGACGTTGCGCGACACCGCCGCACAGGCCACGGCAGCCGCGCCGCGCGGATCGGCGTACTGCAGGTAGTTGCCGATCGGGGCGATGAACATCGGCGAGGGCAGCGCCCTGCCCAGCAGCGTGGTGGTCGTGTCGATGCTGCGCACGTCGACCAGTACGCGCTGGCGCAGCGCCAGGCTGTCCAGCGCCATGCGGTTGCGCCGCAGGGTCGCCTCGGAATCCGAGCCGCCGGAGAGCATGTCCCAGGTCGCCTGCGCGAGGCTGCGGCGCGCCGCCATCACGATCTCCTGCAGCGTGGCGAACGATTGCGCGAGTTCGCGCTGCGCGGCGAGCCTGGTGGCATCGGCAACCTGCGCCGGGTCCTGCGCCTGCTTCACATCGAACGGCTTGGTGGTGGTGTCCATGAACTCACTCCGTCAGAAAATCCGGATACCGGGGCTATTCGGGCTGGATGTTCGCCTCGCGCGCGGCCTTGATCCAGCGCGCGATCTCCGCCCGGTTGAACGCGTCGTGCTCTTCCGGAGTGCTGCCCAACGGATCGGCGCCCTGCTCGGCGAACACGCGCCGCACGTCGGGCGCGCCGAGCGCGCTGCGGATGGCCGCATTGACCCGGTCGACGATCGGGCGCGGCGTTCCGGCAGGCGCAAGGATACCGAAGCCGCTCGACACGACGAAGCCCGGCAGGCCGGACTCCTGCATCGTCGGCACGTCCGGCGCGGCGGGAGAACGCTTCGCGCCAGTCTGCGCGATCAGGCGCAGCTTGCCGGCGCGCACGAACTGGATCACTGCGGGCAGGCTGGCGAACTGGAACTCGATCTGGCCGGCGACCAGGTCGACCAGCGCCGGCGCGGCACCCTTGTACGGCACGTGCACGAATTTCACCTGCGCCGCCGCATTGAGCAACTCGCCCGACAGGTGCCCGACCGTGCCACGCCCGGAGGTCGAAAAGTGCAGCTGCTCGGGCCGCTTGCGACCCAGAGCGACGAGTTCCTTCACCGTCTTCACCGGCAGCGAAGGGTGCACGACCAGCGCGGTGGGGACGTCCGCCACCAGCGAGACGGGCTGGAAATCCCGGATCGGGTCGAACGGCAGCTTCTTCACCATCGCCGGGTTGATCACGTGCGCGGCCGACACCAGCAGCAGTGTGTAGCCGTCAGCGGGCGCGCGCGCGACCAGCTCGCTGCCGATCACGCCGCCGGCACCGGCGCGGTTCTCGATCACCACCGGCTGACCGAGCGCCTCGGCCAGCCGCGGCGCGATCACCCGCGCGATGATGTCGGTGTTGCCGCCAGGCGCGAACGGCACCACCATGCGGATCGGCTTGCCCGGCCACGCCTGCGCCACTGCGTCACTGCCTGCAAGCGCCAGCGAAACTGCGAGCGCAACCGCCGCCGTCGAGTCCTGCGTCATCGTTCGGTCTCCTCCAGCCGCGCTTGCCGCGCGGTCTGCTCATCGCCGCATGGTAGCAGCCCGCGCGGTCGGCGCCCGGCAGGCGAAGCGCCGCCCGGGAGAGCGCTCAGGACGCTGCGGTTGCCACCGCCGCGTCGATCGCCGCTCGCAACCGCTGCGCGATCTGCACGATCTCGTCGTCGTTCACGATGAACGGCGGGGCCATCAGTACGTGATCGCCACGCTCGCCGTCGATCGTGCCACCCATCGCATACACGCACAGCCCGCGCGCCATCGCCTCGCTCTTCACCTTGGCGTGCAGCCGCTCGCGCGCGGCGAACGGTGCATCGGTCGCGCGCTCGGCCACGAGCTCGATCGACCAGAACAACCCGCGCCCGCGCACGTCGCCCACGTGCGGGTGCTCCCGAAACGCGTCGAGCAGGGCGGCCTGCAGCTTCGCGCCCTGCTCGCGCACGCGCGGCACCAGCCCGTCGCGCTGCATCACCGTCTGCACCGCCAGCGCGGCGGCGCACGCGGTCGGATGACCGACGTAGGTGTGCCCGTGCGAGAAGGCGCCCGAGCCCTCTGCGATCGGCCGATACACCCGGTCCGAGGCGAGCGTGGCGCCGATCGGCTGATAGCCCGCCCCCAGCCCCTTGGCCACCACCATGATGTCCGGCGCCACGTTCTCCTGCTCGCACGCGTGCAGCGTGCCGGTGCGGCCCATGCCGCACATCACCTCGTCCAGGATGAGCAGCACACCGTAGCGGTCGCACACCGCGCGCATCTTCTCGAAATACCCGCGCACCGGCGTGATCGTGCCTGCGGTCGCGCCGCCGACAGTCTCGGCGAGGAACCCGATAACGGTGTCTGGCCCCAGCCTGAGTATTGTCTGCTCCAGCTCGTCGGCCAGCCGCTGCCCGTAGGCCGCGTCGCTCTCGCCCGGCGCACGGTAGCGGTAGGGGAAGCACGGCGAGACGTGCGTGACCGGCGCGAGCAGCGGCTCGAACAGCCGCCGCGCCGACTCACGATGACCGACCGCCATCGCGCCCAGCGTATTGCCGTGATAACTCTGCCGGCGCGCGATCAGGTGCCGACGCTGGGGCTGGCCGATCTCGACGAAGTACTGGCGCGCGAGCTTGAGCGCCGTCTCGATCGCCTCGGAGCCGCCGGAGACGAAGTAGACGTGCTCGACGCCCGGTGGCGCGTGCTCGATCAGGTGGTCGGCGAGCGCTTCGGCCGGTTCGCTGGTGAAGAAGCTGGTGTGCGCGTAGGCGAGCTGGTCGACCTGGGCCTTGATCGCCGCGCCGATCTCCGGGTGGCCGTGACCCAGGCAGGACACGGCGGCACCGCCGGAGGCGTCCAGATACCTTCGGCCCTCGCTGTCGATCACCCAGCAGCCCTCGCCACCGACGGCGACCGGCATGTGCGCGCGCGCGTTGCGTTGAATGATGCGGGTCATTGCGACGGGCTCCCGGTGAATGGGTGGACGGAGTGGCTACGATACGCCAGCAGGCCGGTTGCCGCGGCGGCCGTGCGCTGCGCGCGCGCGCAGGCGCTGCGGCGAGCGATAATCCGGGCCGTACAGCCACAGAAACGGGCAGGTGCAGGCATGCCGATGACCGCAGTAGAGAAGGTGCTGGCCCGCTGCAGCGCACGCAGCGAACTGCGCGCCGGCGAAGTGGTCGAGCCGATGCCCGACTTCATCATGGTGCACGACGGCGTCGTGCTCGCGGCCAAGCGCGAGCTCGATGCGCTGGGCATCGACCGGCTCGCCCATCCCGAGCGGGTGATGCTGGTCACCGATCACGAGGTGATCTATCCGAACGCGCGCGCCGCACAGCGTGGCGCCTTGAACCGCAAGGCCGCGCAGCAGTGGGGCGTGCGCTGGTTCTTCGACGTCGGCCAGATGGGCCACGGACACATCTTTCCGATGGAGTCCGGGCTGCTGTCTCCGGGCATGTTCTATTTCGACAACGACCGGCACTCGACCAACGCCGGGGCGATCGGCGCATTCGGCTTTCGCATGGGT
The DNA here is from genome assembly GCA_947456915.1 of Betaproteobacteria bacterium. Classification (GTDB taxonomy): domain Bacteria; phylum Pseudomonadota; class Gammaproteobacteria; order Burkholderiales; family CAIKXV01; genus CAIKXV01. Next base: position 6,201 of record CANGUQ010000083.1, on the reverse strand, counting down.
TCGGAGATCAGCAGAGTGCTGGCCACCGGCACCAACTGGGTGATGGTGCCGAAGACGGTGCAACTCACGCTGACCGGCCGCGCGCGCCCGGGCGTGCTCGGGCGCGACATCGGCTTCGTGATCGCGAAGCACTTCCGCGAGGGGGGCAGCTGGGGTATCGACCCAGACTACCGCGTCCTCGAATTCGCCGGCGAACTCGATCAGTTCGACCTCGCGCAGCGCACCGCGCTGTGCAGCGCGCCGACCGAGGTGCGCGCCTACGGCACGTTCTTCCCGCCCTCGGCGGCGATTCTCGATCACGCGCGGCGCGTCGCGCAGCAGCCGTTCACGCCGGCGTACGCCGACGAGGCCGCGCAGTACGAGGCCAGGGTGACACTCGACATCTCCGGCATCGAGCCGCAGGTGGCGTTACCCGGCGGCGTGCACAAGGCGGTCGACGTCTCGGAGGTCGAGGGCACGCGAGTCGATCACGCGTTCATCGGCTCCTGCGGCTCGGGTCACTACGAGGACCTGCAGTTCGCGGCGCGCGCGCTCGCCGGGAAACGCATCGCGCCGGGCGTGCGGCTGATGATCGCCCCGGGCAGCGAGCGCTCGACGAAGCGCATGCTCGACGACGGGCTGATGAAGATCTTCATCGAAGCCGGCGCCGTGATGGTGCCGGCGGGCTGCGGCGCGTGCAACGACGGGGTGATCGGCCCGGTCGACTCGGGCGAAGTGTCGATCTCCACGTTCGCCGGCAACAACAGCGGCCGGCTCGGACCGAAGGACGCGCAGTTGTACCTGGGCAATCCCGCCACGGTAGCCGCCTCGGCGGTGGCCGGCAGGATCATCGACCCGCGGCGGGTGGTCGAGTTCGCGGCGTGAGGGCGGACCGCTTCACTGCGGCGACTGCGGCGCTGCGCGACGCGGGCACCGGGGCGGGCGGGTGCCGTGCTGCCGCACACGGCAGCAGCGGCACTTGCGGCACGCGTGCGCGCGCCGTCTCAGGGCTGGGCATTGACATGGGTGCCGCGATGCGCGCGCGCGCAGGCACCGGCGCAGACGCAGACGCGGCATGCCGCGCGAAGACGAACGGCGAGGCGACATGAGCGTTACTCCAACAGTGGCGAACTTCGGCTGGCGCCTGCGCGGCCGCGCGTGGGTGCTCGGGCACGAGATCCAGCATCAGGGTGGCGTCGTGCCGGCGTGGATCGTCACCGGGCGGCACATGGATCCGGCCGAGATCATTCCGCACCTGTTCGCGGAAACCGACCCGGGCTTCCACGAGCGTTGCAGGCCGGGGGACATCATCGTCGCCGGGCGCAGCTTCGGCATGGGTCCGAAGATGAACGGCTACATCGCGATGCAGGCACTCGGCCTGGGCCTCGTCTGCGAGTCGATGCCCTTCCTCGGCTACCGCGGCGCGATCGGCGCCGGACTGCGCGTGCTCACCGACTGCCAGGGCGCCACCGAGGAATGCGAGACCGGCGACGAGCTGGAAGTCGACTTCGACAGCGGCATGTTCATCAACCACACGCGCGGCACGCGACGCGAGTATCCGCCGCTCGCCGATGCGCTGAAGGAAGTGGTGGCGCTGGGCGGCAACGGCGGCTGGCTCAGGCAGTGGTGGGCGGCACAGCAGGGTGGCGCCGCGCGCAACGCCGCATCCGGCGCGTGACCGGCTGCATCGGCGCGCACTGACGCGCGATGTTCCTGCTGTTCTTCCTGCTGATCGCGCTGGGGCTGCTCACCGCCCTGTGGATCATCTTCCCCGCGGCGGGGATCAGGCCGCCCGATCCGCTGCCGCCGCGACCGCAGGCGGTGGTGCAGACAGCGCCGGACGCGCCGCCTGCCGTTGCGAACCCGCCAGCCGGCGCCGGATCGGCCACCGAGGTCAGCACGACGCCCGGCGTCGATCCCGCCCCCGGATCATCGACGCCCGAGGCTGGCGCCCCGGTCGGCATGCCTGCGGCAGCGACGGCGAGCACGCCCCCCGCCAGCCCCGGAGATGCCGGCACCGCACCGGCGCCGGTGGTCATCGACATCGAAGACCTGCGCCGCGCACTGGAACAACTGCTCAATCCGCCACCGTCGAAGTAGCCCGCGGCAGGGGCCGGCGCAGCCCCCGCCCCGCGGTTCCTCGATGCCTCATGTGCGGGCGGCCATGTCGATCCGCCAGGCGACCGCGCCTTCTTCAGGAAACGCATCAGCCACCGCCGGAGCACTGGAGAAAGGCAGCACACACAAGCGGATCAACACACAAAAAGGGGTCAGGGTCGATTTTGTGCAACCTCCCGCTCGGTACAAGAAAAGGGGTCAGGGTCGATTTTGTGCAACCTCCCGCTCGGTGCGCGGGGGGCGTACCGCGAAATCGACCCTGACCCCTTTTCTTGCTGCGCCTCTTTTTGTTCACCGCTGCCCCCGGGAGAGCGTCGTGCGACGGATTCGGTCTGCAGAGGCTCGTTTCCGCGACGTACACGTGGCTGAACGCGTGCCATCCTCACCGCATGCCCCGCTGTCCCCGCCTCCACATCGACGGTATGCCCGTCCACGTCGTGCAGCGTGGCCATAACCGCGCCGAGTGTTTCCGATCGCCGCTCGATCGTCGGCAGTACCTCGAACTGCTCCAGGAAGCGCTGGTGGCCACCGGGTGCATGCTGCATGCGTTCGTGCTGATGACGAATCACGTCCACCTGCTGCTCACCCCACGGCGGGCAGGCGACATCGCCGTGCTCATGATGACGCTGGGACGCCGCTATGTCCGTCGGTTCAACGACCGGTGGCAGCGAAGCGGCACGCTGTGGGAGGGACGCTACCACTCGTCGTTGATCGACTCGGACCACTATCTGCTCGCCTGTCATCGGTACATCGAATCGAATCCGGTGCGCGCCGGGCTTGCCGCTTCGGCGGGAAGCTATCACTGGAGCAGTCACCGCACGAATGCGACGGGCGAGCCAACCGGGCTACTCACACCGCATCCCACCTACCTCGCCCTGGGGGCAACGCCGGAGGAACGCGGACGCGCCTATGTGCGGATCTTCGAGTGCGAACCCGATCCGACCGCGATCGAGCGGATCAGGGTGGGGCTTCGGCAGAACCTGCCGACAAGTCAGCCCAAGCGCAAACTGGGGCGGCCACGCCGCAACGGCATGGAACTGAGTGCAGGTGCGGAGACAGGCGCGGACGACGGGTCAGCGAAAAAGGGGTCGGAAAAGGGGTCGGAAAAGGGGTCGGAAAAGGGGTCGGAAAAGGGGTCAGGGTCGATTTCGCCGCACGCCCCCTCGAACAGATAGGTATGTCGCGCGAAATCGACCCTGACCCCTTTTTCCTTTTTCCACTTTCCAGCCACGCCCGCTCTACTCCGCCTTGATACCCCGCGCGCGGATCACCTTCGCCCATCGGTCGAACTCGACCTTCAGCGTCGCCGCGAACTGTGACGGGCTGTCGCCGATCGGATCGAAGCCGCCGCCGGAGAGGCGCTCGCGTACCGCCAGCTCGCCGAGCACGCGCACCACGTCGGCGTTCACGCGGGCGATCAGCTCGGCGGGCGTGCCGGCGGGGGCGACCAGTCCGTTCCAGTTCGCCGCCTCGTAGCCGGGCAGTGCGGCTTCCGCGATCGTCGGCACCTCGGGCAGCAGCGGCGAGCGCTTCGCGCTGGCGATCGCCAGCGGCCGCAGCCTGCCCGCGCGCACGTGCTGCAGCACCGAGGGCATGTTGCCCATCAGCAGCGAGATCTGTCCGGCGAGCAGGTCCTGCACGGCAAGCGAGCCGCCCTTGTAGGGGACATGCACGATGTCGAGCTTCGCCATCGCGTTGAACAGCTCGAACGCGAGATGCGAGGCGCCGCCGACCCCGCTCGACCCGTAGTGCATCTGCCCGGGCCGCGAGCGTACCAGCGCGATCAGTTCCTTCGCCGTCTTCGCCGGCAGCGACGGATGCACGACCAGCACGTTGGCGGTGGCTGCCATGTTGCCGACCGGCGCGAAATCGCGGTCCCAGCGGTACGGGAGCTTCTCGTGCAGCGTCGGGTTGATCACGTGCGCCGGAGTGATCGCCAGCAGCGTGGAGCCATCGGGTGCAGCGCGCGCCACCGCCTCGGTGCCGATGATCTGGCCGCCGCCGGCGCGGTTCTCGACCAGCACTGGCTGTGCCCAGACCTCGGCCAGGCGCGCCGCCACGATGCGCGTGACCACGTCGGTGCCCCCGCCCGGTGCGAGCGGTACGACCACGCGCACCTGCTTGACCGGCAGCGGCTGGGCGCCGGGGGACGCCGCGACGAGTACGAGCGCAGCGCACGCAAGCAGCCGCGTTCGGTTCCGGCTGCGGCGGGCTCGCGTCGCAGCACGTGTGCGGTCGCCCCCCGGGGGAACACGCTGCAGCGAGCGCGGCTGCGAGGACGCGCCGACCCTCGGCACAGCGCGCGCGCCGCCGCGACCGATCCGCGCTTGGTAGGATTCGATGCGTCGCGGCGTGCATTCAGTGCAGGGCATGGTCTCTGCTCGGTGTGATGCTGCAAGCGGTGTGGCGCGCCCGGTCGGTCGTCCGACCCCGGGCAGCGCGCGTGCGTGCAGTTTCGGTTCGTGTCCGGAAACCCGGCGATTGCGCAGTTCAGGAGTGTCCAGCATGTCCACCCCAGATCGTATCTTCGTTGTCGGCGCCGGCCCGGTAGGGGCGGTGATGACGCTCGCACTGGCCCGGCGCGGCATCCCGGTGACGCTGCTCGAAGCCGAGCCCGGCCCGGTCGACGACCAGCGAGCCGCCACCGTCCACCCGCCCACGATCGAGATGCTCGCCGAACTCGGCCTGGAACAGGACGGCTGGGAGACCGGGCTGCAGTCGCCGCTGTTCCATTTCTGGGATCGGGTCACCGGCGAGCGCGTCGCCGAATTCGACCTCGGACTGCTCGAAGGCGAAGTGAAGTATCCGTTCGTGCTGCAGTGGGAGCAGTACAAGCTCGCCCGGTCGGCACTGCGGCACCTGCCCGGCGACGGCAGCGCGCAGGTACGCTTCGCCACGCGGCTCATCGATCTCGCACAGGATGCCGATGGCGTGTCGCTCACCGTCGAGTCGAACGGCGAGCGCGAGGTGCTGCGTGGCACGTTCGTGATCGGCACCGACGGCGGGCGCAGCACCGTGCGCAAGCTCGCCGGTATCGAGTTCGAGGGCTTCACGTGGGAGGAGCGCTTCCTCAAGATCGGCACCACGTTCGACTTCCTCGCCACCGACGCTGGCTTCTGCACCCGCAACTACTTCTCCGACCCGGACGAGTGGCTGAACCTGTTCAAGGTGAAAGGGCCGGGCGAACCGGGGATCTGGCGCGGGATCTTCCCGGTGCCGCCGGACGAACCCGACGAGGTCGCGCTGTCCGACGAGCGCATCCAGGCCCGCTTCCAGAAGTTCTTTCCCCGCAGCGGCCGCTACGACATCGCCTACTTCGGTCTGTACAAGGTGCACCAGCGGGTGGCGGCCACGTTCAACAAGGGCCGTATCCTGCTCGCCGGCGACAGCGCCCACGTGAACAACCCGATCGGCGGCATGGGCATGAACGGCGGCATCCACGACGCGATCAATCTCGCGGACAAGCTCGCCGACATGCGTTTCCGCGGCGCGGGCTTCGAGGTACTGGACCGCTACACCCGTCAGCGGCGCAAGGCGCAGACCGACTTCGTGCAGGCGCAGACGATACGCAACAAGAAGTCGCTCGAGGAGAAGGACCCGGTCAAGCGCCGCCAGAACCTCGACGACCTGCGCCGCACCTGCGACGACATCTCCCTGCACAAGGCCTTCCTCTACCGCGGCGCGCTGTTCGACAGCCTGCGCGAGGCGAACGCGGTACAGTAGGCCGCGCAGCAGGCCGATCAGGCAACAGCGTTGGAAGACCGGGTCACGTCAACGGGAGTTGAAAAAGGGGTCAGGGTCGATTTCTCCCGGTACCGTCTGAAGTTTCCCGGACATTCGGCGCGAAATCGACCCCGACCCCTTTCCAGAAATCGACCCTGACCCCTTTTTCAGGGCCTTTTCATCGTGGCTGGCGGCAGGGTCTGCGCGGGTTCGAGTCTCTGCCGAACCCGCGTTGCCTAGACCTTCTCGGCGCTGTTGAGCCCGGTGCGATCCGCCACCAGCCCCTCGTGGCGCAGCTTCACCGCGACGTCCTTGCCGGTGCCGTCGCGCGAGGCGCCCCCCCAGCCGTGCGCGGTGGTGTCGATGCTCACGCCGTGCGGG
>CANGUQ010000082.1 GCA_947456915.1 Betaproteobacteria bacterium | reverse complement strand
GAACGGGCACGGCGGCGGGCACGCCCCGGCGCGCGGAAACGCGCGCGCCGAGCGCCATGCCGGGCGCGGCCGCAATGCGCGCAACGCGCCGCTGAACCCGGCCTTCGAAAAGGCTACCGCCGCGCAGATGCGCCAGGCCGGCTTCATCTCCGCCGAGAAGGCGTACGGTGCAATCCTGCCGTCGAAGCTGCGCAAGACCTTCGCGCTGCCGCGCGATGCCGAGTGGATCGAGGTGATGCGTACCTGCCTGCCGCGCTGGCGCGAAGAGGGCTGGCAGATCGTGATGGAGTCGGGCTTCGCCTTCGATCTGGTGGAAGTCGACGAGTGGTACGGCGAGATCGACGAGGGTCGGCCGGGACAGGACTGGTTCGGGCTCGATCTGGGCATCGAGGTCGCGGGCGAGCGCTTCTCGCTGGTGGATCTGCTGCTCAAGGCACTGCGCGAGCACGGGCCGAACTTCTTCGAACCGGTCGATGAGAGCGATGCCGCCAAGCCGATTCTGCTGCCGCTGCCCAACGGCAAGCGCGTCGCGCTGCCGCGCGAGCGGCTGGCGGCGATCGTCACGCTGCTGCAGGGCCTGTTCGGTGCCGGCGACTCCAGCCTGCCGCCCAAGACGCTGTCGCGCTACGACGTGGGCCGGCTCGCCGCGCTCGATTCCGCGCTGGCACTGCGCTGGCACGGCGGGGCACGCCTGCGCGAGATCGCCAGCCGCCTCGCCGGCTTCCGCGGCGTCGAGGCGATCGAGCCGCCGCAGGGACTGACCGCGACGCTGCGCGGCTACCAGAAGGACGGCGTGGCCTGGCTGCAGTCGCTGCGCGAATACGGGCTCGCCGGCGTGCTCGCCGACGACATGGGTCTGGGCAAGACGCTGCAGACGATCGCCCACCTGCTGGTGGAGAAGGAGGCCGGACGCCTCACCGAGCCGGCGCTCGTCGTCGCGCCCACCAGCGTCATCCACAACTGGGCGGCGGAGATGAAGAAGTTCGCGCCGTCGATGAAGGTGCTGGTGCTGCACGGCAAGGACCGCGCCGAGGACTTCGACAAGATCAAGTCCGCCGATCTGGTGATCACCAGCTATGCGCTGCTGCCGCGCGACGAGGAAGTGCTGAAGGCACAGCACTGGCACATCGTGGTGCTCGACGAAGCGCAGAACATCAAGAACGCGAAGACCAAGGCCGCGAGCTCCGCCTGCGCGCTCGAGTCCAGTCACCGGCTGTGCCTGTCGGGCACGCCGCTGGAGAACAACCTCGGCGAACTGTGGTCGCTGTTCCGCTTCCTGATGCCGGGTTTTCTCGGCGACGAGGCGAAGTTCAAGGTCGCCTATCGCACGCCGATCGAGACCCATGGCGACGGCGAGCGCGCGATGCTGCTGGTGCAGCGCGTGCGCCCGTTCCTGCTGCGCCGGACCAAGGACCAGGTCGCCTCCGAGCTGCCGCCCAAGACCGAGGTGGTGCGCGAGGTCGAGTTCCAGCCCGTACAGCGCGATCTCTACGAGACCGTGCGCGCGGCGATGGACAAGCGGGTGCGCGACGAGATCGGCAAGGTGGGCATGGCGAAGAGCCGGATCGTCGTGCTCGATGCACTGCTCAAGCTGCGCCAGGTCTGCTGCGATCCGCGCCTGGTGTCGGCCAAGGGCGGCGGCTCGGCGCTGGCGAAGCGAGAGGACGTCGGTATCGAGCAGTCGGCCAAGCTCGCCACGCTGATGGAGATGATCGAGGAGCTGATGATCGAGCGCCGGCACGTGCTGGTGTTCTCGCAGTTCACCAGCATGCTCGAGCTGATCGAGATGGAACTCGCCGCGCGCGACTACAAGTGGGCGAAGCTGACCGGCGAGACCGTCGACCGGCAGGCCGAAGTGGAGAAGTTCCAGTCGGGCAAGGTGCCGATCTTCCTGCTGTCGCTGAAGGCCGGGGGCGTGGGTCTGAACCTCACGGCCGCCGACACCGTCATCCACTACGACCCGTGGTGGAACCCTGCCGCCGAGAACCAGGCCACCGACCGCGCGCACCGCATCGGTCAGGACAAGCCGATCTTCGTCTACAAGCTGGTAGCCGCCAACTCGGTCGAGCAGAAGATCATCGAACTGCAGAAGAAGAAGGGCGATCTCGCCGCGATGATGCTCGATGGCGCCGACGCCGGCTGGAAGGCGCTCACCTCCGACGATCTGGTGTCGCTGTTCAGCTGATCGCAGCCATCGGCTCCCCGAGGCAGCGACAGCGATACACCGTGCGCGGGCGCTGCCCCTGCCTCACCGGCCGTCGCGAGCGGGTCGCGGCAAAGTCGTAGAAAAGAGAAAAAGGGGCCTGGCCCCTTTTTCGTTGTCGGACTGGATTTCGTCGGCGACGACTGCTCGCGCCGGCTCGCTGAACGCTGCGCCCGGGGGGAGTGACATGGGAGTGTCCATTTCGAATCGTCAGGCGATGCTCGTAGCAGGGCTGGTGCAAGGGGTGCTCATGCTGTCCCTGCACGAGTGGTTCCGGGCTTTCGGCTATCGGGCCTCCGATCTCGTCTGGACGGTGCCGGCCTGCACATTGGCCGTTCTCGCGCCGGTGAGCTTCAGTTTCCTGAGGGGCGAGTTCTCGTTTCGCCAGAGCCTGGCCGGGGCAGCGGCCGCAACGCTGCCCTTCATCGCGACAGCGGCGTGGTTCGGCTGGTCGTCGCTCGTGGATACCGACCTGCCCGGCATCCTCGATTCCGGGGTGATCGATCTGCTGGTGTTCAGCCTCGCGAGCCTCATCGCGTGGTTCATCCTGCTGCCATTCGTGCAGTCGCGGCTGCGCGACCGGAACATGGCCTTCCCGTACGCGCGTCTGTTCGACGATGCATGGCGCAACGCCCTTCTGCTGGCGAACTGCACGCTGTTCTCGGCGCTCTTCTGGACGCTGCTCGCGCTGTGGGCCAGCCTGTTCCTCGTTCTCCGGATGGCGTTCTTCACGGAGCTCTTCACCAGCCGCTTCTTCGTCTATCTCGCGACGGCCGTGGCGATCGCCTTCGCGATCTCGCTGGAGGAAAAGGAAGCCGGGGCATTGCGCACGCTCAGGCGATATCTGCTCGCTTTCCAGACACGTCTTCTGCCGCTCGCTTCCCTGATCGTCGTGCTGTTCCTCGGGGCCCTGCCGATCGCCGGGCTGGACCCCGTCTGGGCGACGGGCCGCGCGACACCGCTGATCCTGAGCATGCTGTCGATCCTCATCTGCCTCGCGAACGCGGCATGGCAGGACGGCGGTCAGCCGCCCCCGTTTCCGGTCCCCATGCAGTGGCTGGTGCGTGGCGCCCTTGCCCTGTCGCCGGTGCTTGCGGGGTTGTGCATCTGGGCGCTGTCATTGCGCGTCGGACAGTACGGCTGGTCGGTCGATCGGGTCTGGGCGGCCATACTGGTCGCGCTCGCAGCGCTGTATGCACTCGGATATGCCGCCTGCGCCGTGATGCAGGGTTGGTTGCGGCTGCTCGGGACGGTCAACACGTGGCTCGCGCTCGTGGTGATCGGCACCCTGCTCGCCGTCCATACACCGCTGCTCGATCCGGCGACGATTTCAGCCGATAGCCAGGTGCGTCGTCTGCTTTCGGGCGCGACGACACCCGACCGTTTCGACTTCAATTACCTGCGCTTCGATCTCGGTCGTGCGGGTAACGCGGCCCTGCACGCGCTCGCCGAACCTGGCGATCACCCGCAGGCGGGGCTCATCCGGGAGAAGGCGAAGGCAGCCCTGGCGCGCAAGACTCGCTACGCGGGGTCCGAGCAGACCACGCCTGATGAATCGACAATCAGAGCACGGCTCAGGGCCTATCCGCCCGGCAGCGACGTGCCGGAGTCCTTCACCCGCTTTCTCGCGCAGCGCCTCGCGCACGGGAATGCGGGCCGGTACCTGCATGCGCTGAAGACCGGCAACGCCGTGCCGCTGCTCGCCATCGATCTCGGGATGGGACCGGAACCGGAGCTGATCCTGATGACTGCCCCGTTCCCCACATTCGCCTTCGTCGACGGCAAGTGGCGGCAGATCGGCCGCTTCAGTTTCGATGACGCGTTGAAACCCGAGGAGATCGTCGCGCTTCTCGAGCGCGGCGACATACAGCCCGCGGCACGCGTCTGGAGCGACCTTCGCTTCAGGAACCGTAGCGGCGGAAACCGAAGCGCTGTCCTGATGCTGCGCACCGATCCGTCCGAGGACTGAGATAGCGCGGGGCGCGCGACTGCACGCTGCCCCGATGTTCCAGTCCCGCATCAGCGCCGGGCCGTCTGCCGTCGCTGCCCGCGGATCGGGGCCGTGCGCAGAGCGCATGCGGCTCGCGGCGGACACGCACCGTTGCGGCGCTGCGTGCGGCCCTTGGCGAGGACCTCGCACGCCCGGGGGCCGTCGGGTGCGAGCCGCCTCATGACGAACCCGGTGTTCCTCGTCTCGACGTCGTCGGCGCGCCAGCTGGCGAGCGCGTCGCCGGGCGCGCAGATGTGCCTCGGTGTGCACGTCTGCCGACTTGGCACAGGTGCGCCACCTCGTCATGACGGGCGATGCAACGCCCATGCTGGTCACTCCCGGTCCGCGCGGCGGTTGCCCTGTGAATGCAGCGCGCGGCCGAGCTGCAATCGCGCGACGAACGACATCCGGACCGCCTCGCCGCCCTCATCTGTCGCACCCGGCTCCCCGATATTCCGCCCGTCGTGCTCGAGCAGATGTGCCTCACGTTCGCCGATACGCTTGCGGTCATCGCGGCCGGCATGCAAACGGCGGACATGCGAAAAAGGGGCCCGAAAAAGGGGCCAGGCCCCTTTTTCGGAGTGCGGCGAGCGCGCTCGCCGTGCATGCGCCGCCGCGGTGCGCCGCGCGAGCTGTCCGCGGTCACTGGTGCTGGAGCGAGATGTTCGCCGCCTTGATCACGCGGCGCCACGCTTCATATTCCGCACGCATGAACTTCGCGAGGCCGTCCGGGGTGGTCGGTGCGGCCTCCGCACCCTGGCTCGCCAGCAGTTCATTCATGTCCGGCTGCGCCAGCGCCCGCACGGACTCGGCGTTGATCGTGCTGACCAGTTCCTTCGGCAGCGCTGCCGGCCCGAGGAGGGCGTACCAGGTCGTGTACTGGAACTCCTTCAACCCCGGCGTCTCGGCCACCGTCGGCACGTCGGGTGCGGCAGGCGAGCGCTTCCCACTGCCGACGGCGAGCGCGCGCAGCCGACCTGCCCGCACGTGCGGCAGAACCGAGGGCATGCTGTTGAACAGCAGTGACACCTGCCCCGAGATCACGTCTGCCATCGCGGGCGCCGTGCCCTTGTACGGGATGTGCACCATGTCGATGCTGGCCATCGACTTCAGCAGTTCCATGCCCATGTGGTTCGGGCTGCCCGGCCCGACAGACGCGTAGTTGAGCTGGCCCGGCTTCGCCCTGGCGAGCCGGATCAGGTCCTGCACGCTCTTCACGGGCAGCGACGGGTGCACCACGAGGATCTGCGGGTTGACCACGACCAGCGTGATCGGTGCGAGGTCGGTGAACACGTCGTAGGGCAGCTTCGGCGTGAGCGCGGGGGCAAGCGCGAGCGAGCCGGAAGTTCCGAACAGCAGCGTGTAGCCGTCAGGTGCCGAACGCAGCACGAGCTCCACTCCGATCACGCCGCCGGCGCCCGGACGGTTCTCGATGATGATCGGCTGCTTCCACGACTCGGTCAGCCTCTGGCCGAGGGCGCGGGCGACGAAATCAGTCGGTCCGCCGGGCGGAAAATGCACGACGAAACGGATCGGCCGCGCGGGCCAGCTCTGCGTGAGCCCGGGCGCGGCAGCCGCGAGCAGGAGCAGCGTGATGCTGCCGCGGACGAGGCGGTTCATGCGATGGATCCTCCACAACCTGCTGTTTCGTCTGCAGCCTAATCTAGCACTTCACCGGGCGCTCGCGAGGACAGCGGCCATGACACGGCGGGACACGTCCGGATCGATCATGCGCACGGCACTCGCCGTCCTCCACCTGCAGTTGCGACTCGACTACGCGGGCGGCATCCACGGGCTGCCGCACTGGAGCCGCGTCTGGTTCCACGGACAGCGTCTCGCCGCCGCGATGGATGTCAACCCAGCGGTTCTCGCCTGGTTCGCGCACCTGCACGACAGCCAGCGGCACGGCGACGCAAGCGACCCGCGGCACGGACCGCGCGCCGCGGACTTCGCGCTGAGGCTGTGGCGCGAGCGTGCCATCAACGAACTGCCGGCGATCGAGTTCGAGCACCTGTGCGAAGCGATACGCCTGGACAGCGACGGGCACGTCGCGTCCGCGCCCGCGATCATCGTCTGCTGTGGCGCCGATCGCCTCGACCTCGGCCGTGTGTGGATCGCGCCGCGCGCGGACCGCCTGTGCACGCCGTTCGCGAAGCAGCCGCGCGAGATCCGCCAGGCAATGCGCTTGTCCCAGGGCATACGGCCGCAGGCAGTGCCGACCGCTCCCGCGCCGGGAGCACCGTCTCGCCGGTCGCCGGGCGAGCGCCCGATGGACGCAGGCGCGCACGACCGCCACATGCTCGCCGCGCGAGGGACATGTGCGCGGGACCGCCAACCAGTGAAGAGGGACCAGGATCGGTACCGCGAACGCGCGAGCACGCCGGACGAACTCCCGACCCTGTGCCCTTCGCGCACTCGCCCGCGCCCCGATCCCGCGAACGCGCCGTCGTGCCGGACGTACTCGATCCCGACCCGTTCTCGATGACCGGGTCGGTCCTGTCGCTCACGGCCACCTGACCGCGGTGGCATCATGGTGCACCTGCGACGCGCCGGAGGTGACCGATGACCCGCTTCGTGACCCGGCGATGCCGGACCGCCGCCGTGGCCGCGATCGCCTGCCTGCTGCCTGCGCTGGCCTGCCAGCCGCTGGCCGCGCAGTCGCCCGCGGGCGCGACCTATCCGTCGAAGCCCATCCGCATCGTCGTCTCCGCCACTCCAGGTGGCGGCGTCGACACGAGCTCGCGCATCGTCGGCCAGGGCTTCGCCGAGCGCTGGGGCCAGACGGTGCTGATCGAGAACCGGCCCGGCGGCGGCGGCGCAGTGGCCGGAGACATCGTTGCGCGCGCAGCCCCCGACGGCCACACGCTGAAGACGATCTCCATCGGCCACGCGGTGCTGCCCAGCACTCACCGCAACCTGCCCTACGAGCCGGAGCGTGACCTCGTGCCGGTGAGCGTGATGGTGAACGGGCCGAACGTGCTGGTGGTGCATCCTTCGCTGCCAGTAAAGTCGGTGAAGGAACTGGTCGCGCTCGCGCGCGCAAAGCCGGGCGAGCTGCTCTACGCCTCCTCGGGCAACGTCGGCCCGCCGCACATGGCGATGGAACTGTTCCAGATGCTCGCCGACATCCGCCTCGTGCACGTGCCGTACAAGGGCACGGGGCCGGGCATGACGGATCTCGTGGGCGGGCGCGTGTCGCTGACCTTCGCGAGCGTGATCTCGGTGCGCCAGCATGTCGACGCCGGGCGGCTGCGCCTGCTTGCCACCTCCGGCGCGAAGCGCTCGGCAAGCATCCCCGAGGTGCCGACGATGGCCGAGGCGGGCGTGCCGGGGTATGCAGTGGACGTGTGGTACGCGATGTTCGCGCCCTCGGCGACGCCGCGCGAGATACTGCTGCTGCTCAACGCCGAGATCGCGCGCATCCTGACCCAGCCTGCGCTGCGCGCGAAGCTCGCCGGGCAGGGCCTGGAGCCCGTGGCCGAGTCGCTCGACCAGACCGCCGCCTACATCCGCGCCGAGACCGCGAAGTGGGCACGCGTGGTCAAGGCCGCCAGGATCACCGTCGACTGAAAGCGTCCGTGTCCGATCCGCTCCCCTCGTTTTCCGCGATGCTGCCGGCCTTCCGCCGCGGCCATTGCACACCGCGCGACTACCTCGAGCGCTGCATCGCCACGATCCAGGCCCGCGAGCCGCAGGTGCGCGCGTTCAGCACGCTCGCGCTCGACCGTGCGCGCGCGGCCGCCGACGCAGCGACCGAGCGCTACCGGCGCGGCCAGCCGCTGTCGCCGGTGGACGGCTGCCCGATCGGCATCAAGGACATCATGGACACGGCGGACATGCCGACGCAGATGGGCAGCCCGGCCTTCGCCGGGTGGCAGCCCCGGTACGACGCCGCCTGCGTGCAGGCGCTGCGCGGCGGCGGTTCGGTGCTGCCCGGCAAGACAGTCACGACCGCCTTCGCCTGCGGCATGTCGAACGAGACGACCAACCCGCACGACCCGCGCCGTACCCCGGGCGGGTCGTCGAGCGGCTCGGCAGCTGCAGTCGGCGCGGGAATGCTGCCTGCCGCGCTCGGCACCCAGACGCAGGGCTCGCTGCTGCGGCCGGCATCCTTCTGCGGCATCGTCGGCTACAAGCCGACATGGGGCACGCTGTCGATGCAGGGCGTGCATCCGATCTCGGCCACGCACGACCACCTCGGCGTGCTGGCCTCTTCACTCGAAGACTGCTGGCGCATCGCCTCGCACCTCGCGGCAGCGCAGGGCTATCCGGCACGGCCACCGCTGCAGCGGGCGTCGGCGGCGCTGCCCCGCGCCCGCGCTCCGAAGCGGCTGCTCTGGCTGCGCACCGAGGCGTGGGCGAACGAGGTCGACGCGGCGACCGATGCCGCGTTCGGCGCGCTGATCGCACGCTTTGCGGCGGCGGGGGTCGAGGTGGTCGATGCGTCGACCGACACCGCTGCCGCCGCGCTCGAGGCGAGCCTTGCCCCGGGCTTCGCCGAACGCTGCCTGGGCATCACCGCCTACGAGATGCGCTGGCCCTACCGCCAGTACGTGGAACGGCACGGTGAGCTGATCGAGAAGCGCGTGCACGACCGCATGGCCCAGGCGTTCGCGATGACGCCGCGCGACTACGCCGAGCGGCTCGCCGGGCGCGAGGCGATGCAGCGGCGGGTCGGAATGCTCATGCGAGGCTGCGACGGGATCGTCACGCTGTCGGCATCCGGGCCTGCACCGATCGGGCTGTCGGCCACCGGCAGCCGCAGCTTCCTCGTATGGGCGACCTTCCTCGGGCTGCCGGCGTTCAGCCTGCCGCTGATGGCGGTCGACGGATTACCGGTGGGACTGCAGCTGATCGGTCGGCACAGCCGCGACGGCGACCTCTGCGCACGGGCGCGGTGGATGATGCAGTTCGCCTCGCCGATGCGGGCGCCGCTCACCCCGGCACGGCAGCAGCACGAGCCACTGCCCGGTACCGTGCCGCGGAAGCATTGACTGTCGGGGCTGAGGCCGTTCGGTATCGTGGGAGTACCGTCGGCGCCGAGATTGCGCAGCGCCGCCTCAGCCCGCCGCGCTGCCCCGGTGGCGCTGCGCCGTCTGCGAGGGCAACTCGCCGAACATCTGCCGGTAGTCGGCGGAAAACTGCCCGAGGTGCCAGAAGCCCCAGTCGAGCGCCGCATCGGTGACGCTGGACGACCCGGTCTGCAGCGCACGCCGGGCGCCGTTCAGCCGCATCGCGCGCAGGTAGGCATTCGGGCTCATGCCGAGGACCTCCTGAAAACAGTACTGGAGCGTGCGCCGGCTCACCTCGAGCGCGCTGCACAGGCCCGCGACGGTGGCCGGCTCGCGCGGCGCGGCGTCGATCATCTCGCGGGCCCGCACCACGAGCGCCCAGCGCGCGCGCATCTGCACTGGCGGCGGCGTGCGCTCGCCCAGCGGATCGAACAGGTCGCAGACGCTGCCGATGATTGCGTCGCGCAGCGCGCTGCGCGCATGCGGGTTGTCGATCAGCACCGGCGTGCTGCGCACGGCCTCGATCAGTCCGGCGACCAGACTGCGCATCGACGCGACTGCCTGCGGATCGGGCGCGATCGCGCGCGCGTGCGCCGCTGCCCGCTGCCGCAGGACGGCGCTGCGCTGCGCCTCGCCCAGCGAGTCCATCAGTGCAGGCGACAGTGCAATGCCCGCGACCTGATGATCGGCAGGGGAACAGAACTCGAAGCCATCACGCCCTGAGTAGACGAACGCCTGATCGAACGTGCACTGGGTCCCGCAAAAGCGCGCCGGGCCATCCAGCCTCACCGGGACCGCCACCGCAAGCGCACCGGGGGCGAGGTAGCCGCGCTGCAGCAGTGCCCGGTTCGCCGATTCGAGAAACACGTACGCGCCATCGAACTCGACCGCGTCGACGGAACCGACGAACGCACCGCGCGACAGTTGCCAGTAGGCCTGGTGCCAGCCAGTCAGCTTGGCGGCCTGTTCCTGGGCATCGATGCACCGGAACGAGGTGATCGGACGTGCGGCAGCTGCCGCGGCAGCGGCAGCGACGACAGGCTGGCGCATCGGGTCGAAGCGATCGGCGTTCGGTGACATCGGGCCCTTCCTCGGCGAGGACGCGCGTATCGATGGCGGAGTCGTTGCCGGCCGCCCCTTCCCGCGCGGATCCGGATCCATGCGGGAGCGGGCGGCCGACGCCCTCACTCGGGCTGCGGCCAGCACTCGCGCGGCAGACCGCCAGACACGGAACGATACGATGAAATCATTACGACTTTCTGACAATGGGGCGAAGACGGTCGGCGCGTAAGCAATTCCCGTACCACATCTCGCCCGAACGGCACTGGTCAGTCACACGCTGTGCGCAGGCGCCGCGCCATTGGCAGGGGATGGCGCCGTGCGTCCGCTGCAATGGCCGCGCGCTGCCGAAATCCGATAGCGCCGGGCACGCAGGCGCCCTACTGTCCGCTGCCGCGCGGCGCGTCTGCACCGCATCGGGGCAAGCCGGACCGGTGAACCTGCCGGCCGTGCCCTCCCCGTACCGCCGGCGTTTCGTCTTTCCTTCACAAGGACCCGACCATGTTATCTGCCCGCACCTTCACCCCACTGATCGTTGCCCTGGCCGTGCTGGCGAGCGCCGCTCCGGCATCTGCCGCCGACAACGTGCTGCGCATCTACATCGCGCGTCACGGCATCACCGACTGGAACGTCGCGCTGCGTGTCCAGGGGTCGACCGACAACTCCCTCAACGAGACCGGGCGCAAGCAGGCAGCCGCGCTGGTCGAGCGGATGCGCGGCGTACAACTCGACCACATCTACACCGCGGGCCTGGTGCGCACCCGGCAGACCGCCGAAGGCTTCACCGGCGTCAAGCAGACCGCCATTCCCGGCCTGAACGAGCGCAACCACGGCAAGTTCGAGGGAATCGTCGATGATCCGAAGACCAATGCCGAGATGTCCGCCGAATACCGCCGGCGCATCCGCATCGTCGACGATTCGCTCGACGGCGGCGAATCGCTGGGCGACCAGTGGAAACGCGTCGGTGCCGCCACGCGCGACATCCTCTCGCGGCACAAGAACGGTGGATCGATCCTCATCGTCGGTCACGGCGGCAGCAACCCGCAGATCATGGCCGAACTGCTCGGACTGAAGCCGGACGAGGCCCTCAACCGCGTTCGCCAGGCCAACGACGAGGTGTATCTGGTTGAACTGCGTCCGGGTCGCCCGCCGATGATCTGGAAGAACATCACGATGGCCACGCTCGAGGAGCTGTAAGCCACGCCCGGGCCGTCGCCGCACGCGCGTCGCGACGGCCCGTTCCTGCCGCATTCCCCAGCCCG
>CANGUQ010000081.1 GCA_947456915.1 Betaproteobacteria bacterium | reverse complement strand
GCGCTGGAGTTGCGCGCGGCGGCAGGGCGGCAGCGCCGGTTCCTGCCGATGCGCGAGGCCGTCGCAGGAAGGATCACCGTCGGCGCGACGGCGCGCGCGCGCCGGATCCTGCGACTGTGCCCGGCCGCGATGCGTGCGGCGCGCTCACTGCGCCTTGATGCCGGCTGCCCTGATCACCTTGCGCCACTTCGCCATTTCGCTGCGGTGGTACTCGGCGAACTCCTCCACCGAACTGGCCACCACCGTGCCGCCGGCGCTCTCCAGCGCCGCGCGCACGTCGGGGTGCTCGCGCACCGCCCGCACGACCTCCGCATTGAGCCGTCGCACCAGCTCGCGCGGCGTCCCGGCGCGCACCACGACCGCGTGCCACGACTCGGCCGCGAAGCCGGGAAAGCCCTGCTCGGCCACCGTCGGCACCTCCGGCAGCGGGCCGAAGCGCCCGGGTGAAGTGACCGCGAGCGCACGCAGCCGCCCGGCCTTGATCTGCTGCACGAGGATGATCGGCGTGAGCATGCCCGTGGACACGTGCCCGGCGATCAGGTCGCTCGCCGCCGGGTTGTCGCCCTTGTACGGGACGTGGGTGAGACGGATGCCGGCGGCGAGGCTGAGGTACTCGGCCACCAGGTGGGTGGCCGAGCCCTGGCCGGTGGTGGCGTTCGCCAGCTCTAGCGGCTTCGCCCGCGCGAGCCTGATCAGTTCGCCCAGCGTGCGCGCAGGCAGCGCCGGATTCACCACCAGCACGAACGGGAAGGTCGCGATCAGACTGACCGGCTCCACGTCCTTCAGCGGATCGTAGATCGGGCGCTCCTGCCCGGCGGGCGTGGTGGCGAGCACGCCCGCTGCACCGACCATCAGCGTGTAGCCGTCCGGCGGCGCCTTGAGCAGCGCCTCGACCGCGATCATGCCGCCCGCACCCGCGCGGTTCTCCACGATCACCGGCCGCCCGATCGACTCGGCCATGCGCTGGCTGACGAGGCGCCCGGTGGTGTCGACCGCACCGCCGGGGGCGAACGGAATGATCATGCGCAGCGCACGGCTTGGCCACGGCGGCTCCGCGCCCTGCGCCCTGGTCTCGCCTGCCGCGACCGCGCCCGCCACGAGCAGCGCACTCGCCGCCAGGCGAACGCTCGCTCGTGCGGGGATCGTCGCGGCTGCGCAGCCGGATCGGATGCCCGCGCAGCGCGCCGCGCCGGGCAGCGCCGGGCCGCTACGCATCGGCGCCGCGCCCGAGGTAGCGGTCGAACCAGTCGAGGGTCTCGCGCATCACCGTGCCGAAGATCTGCGCATTGATCTCGGCGTAGACCTCCTTGTGGTCGGCGCCGGGAATCAGGAACAGCTTCTTCGGCTCGCCCGCCTTCCGATAGAGCGCCTTGCCCTCTTCCACCGGCACCATCGTGTCGCGCTCGGTGTGGATGACGAGCAGCGCCCGCGGCGAGATGCGGTGCACGACCTCTTCCGGCGCAAAGCGCATCGCTTCGTCGATGTTCTCCAGCGGATAGCCCTCGGGGTACTGGCCCTCGTAGCGCTGCGCCGAGGAATACGCCTCGGCCTGCCGCTTGCGGATGCCCGGGCCCTGCGGATAGACGACCTCGTAGGGCAGGCGCCGCGACTGGCCGGTCAGCACGCGTTCGATCCGGTCGGCCTGCAGCGCATCCATCAGGTCGAGCATCTCCCAGGTCGGACGCTTGCTGCGCGTCCAGCGCTCGCCGTTGGCGTAGCCGGCGACCTCGACCACGCAGGCCACGCGCTCGTCGACCGCGGCGGCATAGGTCACGGTGGCGCCGCCCACGGAGAGGCCGAGCAGCCCGATGCGGGTCGCGTCGACC
This sequence comes from Betaproteobacteria bacterium, assembly GCA_947456915.1. Taxonomy (GTDB): domain Bacteria; phylum Pseudomonadota; class Gammaproteobacteria; order Burkholderiales; family CAIKXV01; genus CAIKXV01. The sequence goes on along the minus strand of CANGUQ010000081.1, from coordinate 9,700 downwards.
TCGGGGCGCTGCTGCAGGAAGGTGACCGCGCTCGTGATGTCGCGCACCTGCTCCAGCGGGACGTTGCGCGTGCGCACGCCTTCGCTGTCGCCGAAGCCGCGGTGATAGAAGATCAGGCTCACCAGCCCGTGCTCGGCGAGCCGTTGCGCGAACGCCGGCATGTACACGTCCCGACGTCCCGAGTTGCCGTGCACGCACACCACGGCAGGCCGCCGCTGCTGCGGGCCGCAGCCCTCGGGCAGATAGATCCGCGCCGAGAGCCTCAGCCCGTCGCTGTAGAAATGCAGGTCTTCCTGCCTCACGCTCGCCTCCTCGTCGCGCGGTGAGCCCGCGCTCATGCGCCGCGGCGGCCGTGCCGCGCGCGATCTCCTCGTCGCACGGCCGTCTCCGCGGTGCATCGCCCGCGTGAGGCTGCTGGCGCGGGGACGCCGGGTGCGCGGTGGTGCGCGCATGCCGTGTCGTGCGTCTAACTTACCACCACGCCGACCGCAGCGGCGGCGGTGGCGCACGCGCCGGACTGCGGTGTGCACGCAGGGTGCGGCGGCTGGCACGCCCGCCGCCGCGACTAGCACGCTTGTTGCTTCGTCGATCGGGCGCTGACAGCGCATCACTCGACAACCAGACTCAGGGAGCCTCGCGCATGCGCGCCACTTCACGCCGCTCGATCACACGCCGCCTCGCGCTCGCTGCGCTGGCACTCGCCACCGCCCCGCTGTTCGCGCAGGCGCCCGCCTACCCCGACCGCCCCGTGCGCGTGGTCATCCCGTACGCCGCCGGCGGTGGCACCGACATCCTGATGCGCTACCTGATGAACCGTATCGAGCAGAGCGAAGGTCTGCGCGTGCTCATCGACAACCGACCCGGCGCCACCGGCGCGATCGGCGCGCGCGAGGTCGCCAGGGCGCGGTCCGACGGCTACACGCTGCTCGCCGGCCACATCGCGCCCAACGCGATCAACCCCGGCGACTTCACCGATCCGAAGTTCCCGCCCGACTGGCCGCTGGTGGAGGTCGCGCTGGCGGCCGAAGCGCCGTCGCTGCTGCTGGTGCAGAACGATCTCAACGTGGGGAGCGTGGCCGAGCTCAAGAAGTGGCTGCGCAGCCAGAAGAATCCGACGTACGGCTCCGGCGTGCGCCCCGACCGGACCAACGTCGATCTGATCTATCACAACGACAACGCGTTCAACCACACGATGCCCGAGTACGTCGGGCTGCTGTGCCTGAACCCGGCGAAGTCCGGCGGCGTGAGCCGCGTGATGAGCTTCCACACCGCGCACAACGCACTGCTCGCCGATCACGCCGACGCGCTGCCGCGCCTGTACCAGCCGTTCTGGATCGACCGGCAGAAGGAGCACGACGCCGCAGACACGCCGTTCATCAGCAAACCGATGTTCGAGTACGACGGCGAGCAGCTGCGGGCGCGGCTGTGCCTGCATCAGGTGAAGAACGGTTATGCGATGCGCGGTGAGTCGCTCGACGATCGCACACAGGCAGCGATCCTCGCGCTGGAGGAGGTTTTCGAGCGCGAGGCACTGACGCTGCACTTCACGATGGAGCGCGGCCAGCTGCAGTACTGCAACAACCTGGAGACCGGCCACAGCCGCACCGAGTTCGTCGACTTCGACGAGCCGGCGCAGAAGCGCCACCTCGTGCGCATCTGGTTGCGCGACCGGGGGCTGCGGGCGTATCGGGGGTAGGGCTGCAGCGCTCGCGAGCGCGCGGAACGCCTACCGTACCGCCGCCGGCGGCCGCGCCGGAGCGCTCGGACGCGGCCCTGATCGGGCGGATGCGGAAGCCGTGCGACGCCTGCGCCCGTACCAGGGCGGGCGTTCGGCCATCGGTGCTTCATCCGGCGCACTGCCCCGCTGCGCCTCCAGCCGCCGGAACAGCTCGGTCACGAACTCGACGAACACGCGCACGCGAGGAATGCGCCGCTGGCTCGCCCGATACATGAGATTCACCGGTGGCGATTCCCGCGTCGTCCAGTCGAGCAGCACCGGCACCAGCCGCCCGTTCTCCAGCCACGGCCTGATCGTCAGATCCGAGAAGCGCGCGACGCCGTGACCGGCGAGCGCCGCGTCGAGGATCAGATCGCGGTGACTGCTCACCAGCCACCCCGACACGACGACCGCATCCTTCTCGCCGTGACGCTCGTACTCCCAGCGATCGAGGATCGTGCCCTCCTGGTCGCGAAACAGCAGCGTGTCGTGGCGCGCCAGATCGGCAGGACGCTCGGGCACACCGTGCTTTGCCCAGTAGGCGGGTGCAGCGCAGATCAGCGAGCGCGTGTGCGCGATCCGGCGATGGACCATTGCGGAGTGCTCGGGCCATCCGTACAGGAGCAGCACTTCCGCCTGCGCCGCCTCGGGCGACGTCGCCCGGTCCACGCTGCGCACGTCGACCTGGATCTCCGGGAACCGCGAGTGAAAGCGCGACAGCTCCGGCAGCAGGCAGTGCTGCGAGAGGTAAGGCGGTGCCCCGACGACCAGCGTGCCGCGAGGCCGTCCCGAGGCGCCGGTCACCGCTTCGTCCAGTTCACCCACGCGCTGCAACAGCGGCTCGCCCGCCTCCAGATAGGTGGCCCCCTCCGGGGTGAGCGTCAAACCGTGCGGGGAGCGCTCGAACAGGCGCACGTCGAGACTGCGCTCGAGCGCCGAGATGAGCCGGGCCACCGCGGGAACGCTTACATCGAGACCGCGCGCCGCGCCGGAGAAGCTGCGAGCGTGTGCGGCGGCGACGAAGTAGCGCAAGGCGCGGAGCTTGTCCATGCGAAAGGACACCAGAAGAGAGGCGATGCGCGAGCTTAAACCAAATGTTCAAGCCGGCTTTGCATGCCGGGTGATTCCACGCTGCCGCCGTGCAGCCGAGAATGAGTACAACCATCGCGGAGGTGAAGCAAGTTGATTACGCTGGGCAGCGATATCGGAGGTACCTTTACCGACTTCGTCGAGGTCGACGAAGCGAGCGGCCGCATCGAGGTCTACAAGTGCCTCACCACGCCCGCAGACCCCTCGCACGCGATCGACGAAGGGGTCCGCGTGCTCTGTACCCGCCGGCAACAGACCGCAGGTGCGATCGACGTGATGGTGCATGGCACGACACTGGTGATCAATGCGGTGATCGAGCGCAAGGGCGCCAGGACCGGCCTGATCACCACGCGCGGGTTTCGTGACGTGCTGGAGATCGGCCGCGAGAAGCGCTTCGACGCCTACGATCTGCAGATCGAGTTTCCCGCGCCGCTGGTCCCGCGTCACCTGCGACTGGAGGTGGACGAGCGGATGCACGCAAGCGGCAAGGTGCTGGTGCCGCTGGACGAGTCCAGTGTGCGCGCGGCGGTGGCGGCGATGATCGAGCAGGGCTGCGAATCGATCGCGGTGTGCCTGCTGCACGCCTACCGCAATCCGGTTCACGAGCGGCGCGTGCGCGAACTGATCCTCGCGATGGCCCCGGACATTCCCGTGAGCCTGTCGTCGGACGTGCTGCCCGAGTTGAAAGAGTACGAGCGCACGACAACCACCGTCCTCAATGCCTACTCCAAGCCGGTAGCCTCGCGCTACCTGACCCGAGTCGAGCAGCGGGTCGCCGAGCAGGGCTTTCGCGGCGAGTTCCTGATGATGCTGTCGAGCGGGGGCATCAACTCGGCCGCGTTCGCACGCGAGTTCCCGGTGCAGATCATCGAGTCGGGGCCGGCGGCGGGAACGCTCGGCGCCGCGTACTTCGCCCAACTGGCCGGCCTCGAGCGCGTGCTCGCCTTCGACATGGGCGGGACGACCGCCAAGCTGGGGCTGATCGAGGAGGGCCGCGCGATGCGCACCAACGACTTCGAGGTGGCGCACGTTCACCGGTTCAAGCGCGGCAGCGGCATTCCGGTGCGCATTTCGGTGGTCGACCTGATCGAGATCGGAGCGGGCGGCGGCAGCATCGCGCGTCGCACTGCGGTCGGCACGCTGCAGGTCGGGCCGGAGAGCGCCTCGGCGGTACCCGGACCGGCGTGCTACGCGCAAGGCGGCGTGCGCCCCACCGTGTCCGATGCCGACCTGATCCTTGGCTATCTGGATGCCGACCATTTTCTCGGCGGACGCATGAAGCTCGATCGGGCCGCAGCCGAGCAGGCGATCCGCAACGAACTCGCGCAGCCGCTCGGTATCTCCGTCGACGAGGCGGCGTTCGGCGTGCACGCGATCGTCAACGAGAACATGGCTTCGGCGGCGAAGGCCTACGTGAGCGAGCGCGGCGAGAACCCGCAGTCGTGCGCGCTGGTCGCCTTCGGGGGGGCCGGGCCGGTCCACGCCTGCGATCTCGCGCTGCGCCTGGGTATCCGCACCGTGCTGGTGCCGCCGCGCGCGGGTGTCGCCGCTGCATTCGGCATGATCGTGGCGCCGATCACCTATGATGCGGTGCGCTCGCGGCGCATGCTGCTGCGAGATCTGACCGCGGACCTGCTCGAGTCGCTGCGCACCGACCTGATCGCCGAGTGCCACGAGCGCCTGCCCGGGACGGTCGAACGCGCCCTCATCGAGTTCGAGCTCGCGGTGGACATGCGCTATCTCGGGCAGGGTTACGATGTCGCGGTTGCCATCCCTGCCCAACTCGCGGGCGAAGCGGCGGTGGACGCGATCCGGCCGGCCTTCGAGCGTGTCTACACGCGGCTGTACGGGCGGACCTACCCGCACCTGCCGCTCGAACTGATGAACTTCCGGCTGACGGCGCGGGCACAGCGCCATGTCACCGAACTTTCGGGCGCGAATGCCGCGGCCTCCGGCGACGGACGGATCGGCACCCGGCGCGCCTTCTGCCCGAGGCTTCGCCAGTGGGCGGATTTCAATGTCCATCGCAGGGACCTGATCGCGGCGAATCGCGCGCTGCAGGGCCCGGCGATCATCGAAGAAAACGAGTCGACGACCGTCGTGCCCAGCCGCGCGAGCGCAGTGGTCGACGCGCACGGCAGCCTCATCGTCACCCTCGGCGACTGATTCCGGAAAGGCAGGCCATGTCATCCACGCAGAACATCCGTATCGATCCGATCACGCTGGAAATGCTCTGGCGGCGCCTGGTGTCGATCGTCGGCGAACTCGGCTCCACGCTGCGCCGGACGTCGTTCTCCCCGGTCGTGCGCGATATCGGAGACTACGGCTGCGGCATCTTCGACGCCCAGGCGCGTCTGCTCGCGCAGACGCCCGACAGCACGCCCGGGCTGTGCGGCCCGCTCGGATCGATGCTGCTGCACATGCTCGACGTGCACCCGCCGCAATCGCTCGAACCGGGCGACATGATCATCGCCAATGACCCCTGGCGCGGCAGCGGCCATCACAACGACGTGAGCATCATGCTCCCGGTGTTCAATGCCGATCGCCTGATCGGCTTCGTGGTCACCTGCTGCCACCATGTCGACATCGGCGGGCGGCGCGCGACCACCGAGAGCCTCGACAACTTCGAGGAAGGGCTGCGCATCCCGGCGCTGAAGTTCCACCGCCGTGGCGAGCCCAACCGCGACGTGCTCGCCTTCGTCGAAGCGAACGTGCGATCGCACGAGACGGTCATCGGCGATCTGGGCGCACAGGTCGCCGCCTGCCACGTCGGCGCGCAGCGCATGCGCGACATCTGCGGCGAGATGCGCTGGCCCGACCTGCAGCCGCTCGCCGACGAGATCATCGCGCGCAGCGAGCAGCTCACGCGCGAGGAGATCGACCGCCTGCCCCCCGGCACGTACCGGCACGAAGCGAAGATCGACATGGTCGGCGGCGACACGCTGGTGATCCGCACCGCGGTCACCATCGGGCAGGGAGCGATCACCGTCGACTTCAGCGGCAGCTCGCCGCAGGTCAAGCCGGCGATCAACTGCACGCTCACCTACACCAGCGCGTACACGGTGTTTGCCGTGATCTGCGTGCTCAACCTGCCGGTCGCGGTCAACGAGGGCGTACTGCGCGCGATCCGTGTGGTGGCCGAGGAAGGCAGCGTGCTCAACTGTCGCTATCCGGCACCGGTGTTCGGTCGCACCGCGGTCGGCAACTATCTTCCCGACATGGTCTATCAGGCGATGGCGGCGGCGGCACCGCAGCGGGTATGCGGGGGCGCCGGTGCGACGCCGATGTGGGGCCAGTACATGTTCGGCAAGCGCGCCGATGGCGCCGATTTCGCCTTCTTCAACGTGGCCAGCGGAGGACTGGGTGCGCGCGCAGCGCGCGACGGCATCTCCTGTCTCGCGTTTCCGTACAACGTGGGCAACACGCCGGCCGAAGTGCTGGAGAGCGAAGTGCCGTTGCTCGTCGAGGAGCGCGCGCTGTGGGTCGACTCGGCCGGCCCTGGACGGTTTCGCGGCGGATTCGGGCAGAGCTTCGTGTTGCGCGTGCTGGAAGACGATCTGGGCCCGAGCGGTGACATACTCGCGAGCTTCCGCGGGGGCCGCTTCGTCTACCCGCCCGCGGGGATCGCTGGCGGCGCAGCCTCGCCGAACGGATTCCTCAGCATCCGGGACGTGCCCGATGACGCAGGCCGCCACGTCACGCTCAAGGCCGGCGATCGCATCGTGAGCCGCATACCGGGCGGGGGCGGATACGGCGATCCGGTCACCCGCGACCGGACGGCGATCGCACAGGACCTGCGCAACGGACTGATCACGCGGGAGCACGCTCGCGCGGTGTACGGTTTCGAAGGCAGCTGAAGTCACGCCGCAGTTTCATCCGCATCACCCTCGCATCGGAGACAGACAAGCATGCCGAACGCAAGCCGCCTTGCAATGTTCAGTTCCCTGGCAGCGCTCCTGCTGGCCGGGCCGGCTGCGTTTGCGCAGGAGTTCCCGGCAAGGCCCCTGCGCATGGTCGTGCCGTGGACGCCGGCCGGCACCGTCGACATCGCCGGCCGGCAACTCGCCGACCGGATGTCGGCACGTCTGGGGCAACCGGTGATCGTGGAGAATCGTCCGGGTGCGACCGGCACGATCGGCTCCCAGTTCGTTGCCAAGGCCCCCTCCGACGGCCACACGCTGCTGGTGATGTCGGCGACGGTGCACACCTTCGCACCGAATCTGTTCAAGGCGTTTCCGTTCGATCCGATCGACGACTTCGCCGTCGTGTCGCAGATCGTCGCGTTTCCCTACGTCATGGTTGTGCCGACGACGAGCCCGCTGCGCAGCGTGGCCGATCTGGTCGCTGCGGCGAAGAAGGATCCGGGCAAGCTCTCGTACGGATCGTTCGGTCAGGGCAGTGCGCCGTATCTGATCAGCGAGCTGTTCGCGCTGCAGAGCGGCACGCAACTGATACACGTTCCGTACAAGGGCGCGGCACAGGCGATCACCGATGTGCTCGGCGGTCAGATCACGTTCTTCATCGATTCGCTGCCCTCGCCGATCTCGCAGATTCGTGCCGGCAAGCTGCGTGCGCTGAGCGTGACCACGCGCCAGCGCTCGGGGCTGCTGCCCGACGTGCCGACGATGGGCGAAACGATCCCGGGCTTCGACGCGATCGCCTGGCTGGGCATCGCGGCGCCACCGAAGACACCGCGGCCGGCGGTGATGCGCCTGCACGCGGAGATCGGCGCGATCACCGCAGAGGCGGAATACGGGTCGCGGTTGCGCGACATCGGCCTCGATCCGGTCGCGAGCGAATCCCCCGAGGCGTTCCGCAGCTTCCTGTTCGGGCAGCTGAGGTTCTGGGGGGACTTCGTCAAGCGGGCGAAGATTCCGCTCGCGGACTTCTGAGGTCCGCACACACCCCAGCGGGTTACGCGAGACGCAGGCACGGCGCGCGCCCACCGGTGTCGACCGCTGGCGTCGGACGCAGTGTTGCGACCGATCCGACGCGCGACCGACCGGCAGCCGGGATGGGGATGCGTGAATCCGTGCGCGACGCGAGCGCGCGCCACGCAGCCGCATCGGTACCACGCAGGTAACGCCGACGAACGTCCGCCCGCAGGTCCCGGCGGGCGGCCATCGGATGTCGGAGTGCAGTCGTGGCCCTGCACGCGCCTGCGCGATCTGGTTCAATGACCGCGCCCGCGCGATGCAGGCACCTGCGCGGGTGTCAGCGCACTGTGCACCGGTCGCCGCCCTGCGGCCGACACGGTGGTTGCGCCGGTTCGGGTCGCGTACCGGGTCGCGCCTGCGCAAGCCTCGGCACATTGCCGCGCGGGGCCCCGCGCAGGACGTCTCTGATCGCACCCCGCCCTGTCACCACGCAGTTTCCGGCCTGCGTCTTGCTTGTTGACGCAGTTCCCTTCTCCTTCAGCGTCAGGACTGCTCCATGACTCCTCCCTCTGCTCTGCGCGCCCCGTCGATCGTCGCCGGTGTCCTGATCGCCGTCGGCCTCGGGCTCTGCACCGTCCCCGTCGCCGCCCAGTCCTGGCCGGAGAAGCCCGTTCGCATCATCGTTCCGTGGGCGCCGGGGGGCAGCACCGACATCGTCGCGCGCATGCTCGCGGCCGATCTGACCAAGCGCCTGAGCCAGCAGGTCGTCGTCGACAACCGCGCCGGGGCCGGTGCCATCGTCGGCATGGAAGTGGCCGCCGCGGCACCGCCGGACGGTCACACGTGGATGCTCACCTCGACCGGCTACGGCTTCATCATCCAGAAGGCGAAGGTGGATCTGGTCAACAGCTTCGTCTCGGTGGCGATGATCGGTACCAGCGACAGCGCGCTGGTGGTGCATCCCAGCTTTCCGATCAGCAGCGTGAAGGAACTGATCGCGCTCGCGCGCAAGCGCCCGGGCGAGATCAACTTCGCCTCCTCGGGCGTGGGCGGCTTTCCGCATCTCACCACCGAGCTGTTCATGCTGATGACGAAGACGCAGATGACGCACGTGCCGTTCAAGGGCGGCGGACCAGCGCTCGCCGACAACGTGGCCGGCAACTCGCAGCTGCAGATGGGCTCGCTGCCGGGCGCGATCCCGTTCATCAAGAGCGGCCGGCTGCGTCTGGTGGCGATGGGCGGGCCGAAGCGTAACCCGGGCTTTCCCGACGTGCCGACGATCGCCGAGTCGGGCGTGCCGGGCTTCGAATCGCAGATCTGGTTCGGCATCTTCGCCCCGCGCGCAACGCCGACGGGCGTCGTTGCCCAGATCCACGGCGCAGTCAATGGCGCGCTGGAGACGCCGGACATGGTGCGGCGTCTGGATGAGCAGGGGGTGGTGGTGTCGCGCCGCAGCAGCGCGGAGTTCGCGAAGCTGATGGAGTTCGAGACCGCGAAGTGGACGCGGGTGATCCAGACGGCGAAGATCACCGGCGAGTAGGGCGCCGGGCAACGTCTGCGCGGGCGATCGCCGCGCCGATACCCGGCCGCCGGCAGTCGACGGAGCGCAGACGCCGAACCGGTCGCGTTGGCCGGGCTCGGTCGTGCCCGGCACGCAGCAGCGCAGCACCGGTCGGACAGGCGCTGCCCGCAGGGCAGCGGTCGCGGCGACAGACGACGCGGCGAGCGCGGCTGGCCGACGAGGGTCTGAATCGTCTTCGAGCCCCTGGATCGAGCCTGCTCAACGCTGCCCGGGGACCTCTGTCCGCAGGCAGAGAGGGTGATCCCCAGTCCGTGGATACGCAGGATGTCGCGTTATCTCGACCCTGCGGTGTCGCCCTGCGGCAAATCTGGAGGTCGCGCTGTCTCGACCGTGCAGTGTCGCCCTGCAGCGGGTCACGTGCGGGGCGCGCGGCATGCGAGGCGGGGTCACGTGCGGGGCGAGCGGCATGCGAGGCGGGGTCGCGTCCGGGGCTGG
>CANGUQ010000080.1 GCA_947456915.1 Betaproteobacteria bacterium | reverse complement strand
TGAAGAACCTGGGCATCGCCTGCCTCGTCGCGCAGTCGATCAACGGCCTGTTCTTCCGCAACTGCGTGAACTTCGCCTTCCCGGCAATGGCCTGCCCAGGGCTTGCAGACATGTTCGCCGAAGGCGACACGGCCGTGGTCGACTTCGAGCGCGCGAGCGTGCGCAATGCCACGCGCGGCCAGTCGGTCGAGGCGATCGCACTGCCGGCGGCGCTGCTCGCGCTGGTTGCAGCGGGTGGCGTGTTCCCGATGCTCGAGCGCGAGGGCGCGATCGCGCCGGTTCGCTGATCGGGGCGCACGCTGCGAACTCTGCTGCGGTCGTCAGGCAGGGCCAGCGTTCGCCGCGCGTCCGGCGGACGTGCCCCCTGCGTCTGCACGCGTGGGGACGGGGCCGCTGACTGACGCTCCGGTCTGCGGCGTCTGCCTCCGCCCGGACGAGAGCCGGTACGCGTTCAATCCGGGCGGATGTCGTTGTCGCGAACGATCTTTCCCCACTTCGCCATCTCGGAGCGGATCAGCGCGCCGAATTCCTCCGGGGTGCTGCCCACCGCGTGGGCGCCCTCCTTCGCGAGTCGTGCGCGCATCTCCGGCGCGCGCGTCGCATCGACGATCGCTGCATTCAGCTTGCGCACGATGGCCGCGGGGGTCTTCGCCGGGGCCAGCACCCCGAACCAGGATTCGGCGACGAGACCGGGCAGCCCCGCCTCCGCGGCGGTGGGGAGGTCCGGCATGCCTTCGAGACGCTGCTCGCCGGCCACCGCGATCGGCCTGATCCGTCCGCCCGCGTAGAAGGGTTGCGCGGCAGGCAGGCCGCTGAACACGATCTGCACCTGCCCGGTCGCCAGGTCGGTGAGCGCGGGCGCCGCACCCTTGTAAGCCACGTGGACCAGATCGAAACCACCGAGCACCTTGAGCAGTTCGGCGGCGAACCGCAGCGAAGAGCTCGGACCACTGGAGCCGAAGTTGAGCTTTCCGGAATTCGCCCGCCCGTAGGCAACCAGTTCCTTCAGGGTGCGCACCGGCAGGGTCGGGGAAACGAACAGCGCGAGCGGTTGGCGCACGACCAGAGACACCGGGGCGAAGTCGCGCAACGAGTCGTACGGAAGCTTGCGGTAAAGACTCGGATTCACCGCGAACGTCTGCGTGCACATGAAGAGCGTGTAGCCGTCCGGTGCCGCGCGCGCGGTGATTTCCGCCGCGATCGTCTGGCCACCACCGGCGCGGTTGTCGACGACTATCGGCTGACCCCAGCGTTCGGTGAGCTTCTGTCCGATCATGCGCGAATAGATGTCGGTCGGACCGCCCGGGGTTACCCCGACCAGAATGCGTATCGGCCGCGCCGGATATTCATCCACCGCGGCGGCTGCCGCGGCTGTGGCCGGGACACAGACGAGTACCGCGCCCACCCCGACGAACGTCGATCGGATCACGAATCTCCTCCCATGGATCTGCCGCAGGACGCCGCGATCCCGCATCGCGAAACGAAGCGCCACGCGCGTTGATTCTAGCGAGCGCGGGGACAGGCCGTCACGCGACGTGCGATGCGCGTTGTACACTCGGCCATGCCTTCGATCGTCGCATCCTCGTCGGCAGGTTCGCGCAGCGGGTCCGTATCGTCGCGTCACCACCTACCCAGCGAGAACATCGCATGACCGATACCACGCACTCGCCTTCGCGCGGCCCGCTGGCCGGCTGTCGTGTTCTCGAGCTCGGATCGACCATCGCCGGGCCGTTCTGCGGCCGGCTGCTCGCCGATTTCGGCGCCGAGGTCGTGAAGGTCGAGTCCCCGGAAGGCGATCCGCTGCGCTCGATGGGCAACCGCGTCGACGGCGTATCGCTGTATGTCGCGACCCTGCTGCGCAACAAGCAGGTGGCGGCCATCGATCTGCGTCGCCCCGAAGGCCAGGACATCGTGCGGCGCATCGCCGAGGGCTGCGACATCCTGATCGAGAACTTCCGCCCGGGCGCGCTCGAAAAATGGGGCCTGGGTTACGAGGTGCTCTCGCGGACGAACCCGCGGCTGGTCATGGTGCGCATCAGCGGCTTCGGCCAGACCGGACCCTACAGCCAGCGCGCAGGCTACGGCATCGTCGCCGAGGCGGTGAGCGGACTGCGCACCCTGATCGGCGATCCTGATCGTCCGCCGGCCCGCGTCGCGATCCCGCTCACCGACTACATCACCGGGCTCTATGCGGCGTTCGGGGCGGTGATGGCCATCAACGCGCGCCACTCGAGCGGACGCGGCCAGGTCGTGGATGCCGCCCTCTACGAGGGTGCGTTCAGCTTTCTCGACCAGCTCGTGCCCGCCTACGAGAAGACGGGCGTCGTCGGTAGCCGTACCGGTGCCCGCATGGACAACAGCGCCCCGAACACCCTGTACCCGAGCGCCGATGGGCAGTACGTGCAGGTCACGGCGATCGCCGATGCGGTGTTCCGCCGCCTCGCCGCGACGATCGGACGCGACGACCTTCCTGCCGATGCGCGCTTCGCCAGCGCCGTGCTGCGCGCGACGAACAGGGATGCGCTCGACGAAATCATCTCCGCATGGTCACGCACGCTGGATGCCGCGACGATGGAGGATCGTCTGAATGCCGCAGGGGTCCCGGCGGCGCGCGTGTTCACGATGCCCGACATCTTCCGGGATCCCCATTTCCGTGCTCGCGGGATGCTGACCGATACGCCGCACGACGAACTCGGCTCGGTCACGCTGGCGAGCCCCGTACCCAGACTGTCCGACACGCCTGGCCGGATTCGTCATGCCGGTCGTGGCGTCGGCCACGACACCGCAGAGGTGCTGCGCACGCTCGCCGGGCTCGACGCGGCGACGATCGAGCAGCTCGCGGCGCAGGGGATCGTGAGCATCGGCCACGAGGCGAAAAAATGAGCTGGAAACCGGAAGCCGACGAGATCGCGATGCGGCGCCGCTGGGCCCTGGAGCTCGGCGGCCCGGAATCGGTCGAACGCTACAGGTCGCAGGGCTGGCTCACCGTCCGCGAACGCATCGACCTCGCCGTCGATGCGGGTAGCTTCCGCGAGATCGGCCAGCTGGCGGGCACCGCGCGCTACGTGGACGGGAAGCTCGCGAGCGTGACCCCGGCCCCCTACGTGATGGGGCTGGCGAAGATCGACGGCAGGCCCGTCGCGATCGGCGGCGAGGACTTCTCCGTACGCGGCGGCATGAACTGGGGTGATCGCTCGAAGGGAGGGCAGGGCGGGTTCTCGGGCGATCTCGCCTACCAGTACCGCATTCCGCTGGTGAACTTCTGCCACGGGGCGGGCGGCAGCGTCGAGGGCACGAGGAAGCGCGGCTACGCGGTCTTTCCGGGCAACCGGTTGTCGGCGCACTACGTCGACCTGCTCGGCATGGTGCCGGTCGTGAGCGCGGTGACCGGCACGACTGCCGGCGGGCCTGCAGGGCGCGCCGTGCTTTCGCACTTCTCGGTGATGGTGAAGGGCGCGAGCCAGATCTTCGCCTCGGGCCCGCCGCTCGTCGAACGCGCGCTCGGCATGAAGATCTCGAAGGAGGACCTCGGCGGTTCGCGCGTTGCCGTGGACACCGCAGGCACCATCGACAACGTCGCCCCCGACGAGCAGGGAGCCATCGCCATGCTCCGTCGCTTCCTCTCCTACATGCCGCAGAACGTCTGGGAACTGCCGCCGCGCCTTCCCGTCGAGGATTCTCCCGAGCGGCGCGAGGAAGCCCTGCTCGACATCGTTCCGCGCAACCGGCGCTCGCCCTACGACATGCGCAGGCTGATCGCGCTCATCGCCGACCACGGGTCCGTCTTCGAGATCCAGCCGACCTTCGCCCGTTCGATCATCACCGCGTTCGCACGCTTCGGCGGCCGGCCCGTCGGAATCGTCGCCAACAACCCGAACGTGAACGGCGGCGCGCTCGACGCGAGGGCGGCGCGCAAGCAGACGCACTTCATCGACCTGTGCGACACCTTCCATATCCCGCTGATCTTCCTCGTCGACCTGCCGGGTTTCATGATCGGGCCGAAGGCCGAGGAGGCGGCGACACTGCGCGAGGGCATGCGTTCGCTGCACGCCCGCATGCAGGCGAGCGTGCCGATGATCTCGGTGGTGATCCGCAAGTGCTACGGCTTCGCCGGATTCGCCGCACGCGACAGCCTCGGTCTGGACTGCAAGCTCGCGTGGCCCTGCGCCGAAATCGGCTCGTTGCCGGTCGAAGGGGGCGTGACGGTTGCCTACCGGCGCGAGATCGAGGCCGCCGCCGATCCGGCGAAGCGGCAGGCCGAGATCGAACAGGAGCTGCGCATCACCGGTTCGCCCATGCGCATGGCCGAGGCGTTCTCGGTCGAGGACGTGATCGACCCGCGCGAGACCCGTCCGCTGCTGTGCCGCTTCGTCGAGGCGATGGACGCGCGGCTCGCGTCGACGCTCGGGCAGAAGGGGCGGATCGGGGTACGGCCCTAGGAACATCCCGAGCAGGGGTTGCGTGCGCGGGGCGGAGCGCTTCGCGCTCGACGTTCGCGGCGCTGGTGATGACCGGCGAGGCGGGGGGCATCGAGCCCTGTCCGGCAGGGCAGGCGGGCGGTGGTTGTCCGCCCGGCGCAGCGGTGCGAGTAGTCCAGATCGATCTGCTCGTTCATGGGAGCCTCACTGGTGTGCCTGTGGCATGAAGTGGAGTCATTCGAAAGTTCTTCCGGGGTAATCGCCTGTCCTGCGTGCCGAGTGCGGCGAAGGTGCGCCGCAAGGATCCAGGCGCCCGAGCTTTCCGTTCTCGACTTCGGCGAGCACGACGACGGCGAGGTTGTCCCTGCCGATCGCTGCCCCGATCTCGCCGCTGATCGACTCGAACATCGCCGGCGCGGCGAACGCGCATCGCCGAGCTTCAGCGATATCGCAGATCGCAGAGATGTCCTTCGCCTGCCTCGGTCGCGTGAACTGCAGGAGTGAGCGTGTGGTGCGTGCGGTGCTCCGGAGGGCCACGTTTCCGGTGTGCGACTCGAATGCAGCGGGCGCGACGATGGACCGCAGTCCGAAGCGCAGATCGGCATCGGTGATCCCGCGAAACGTCCGGTCGCCGGAAACGCCGTGTCGATAGTGCAGGGTAGAGGGGGACAGGCTCAAATGATGAGCCAGTGGGTGCGGAGCAATCGGCCGGCGAGCCCCGTGCGCATCATTTCGCCCTTCGCGCACGGCGGCAGCAACGACAGCCGCGAGCCTCAGGGCCTCGAGGATCGGAGCCTCTGGTGCAGATCGCCCCGGTCGAGCGGTGCAGTTCGTCGAGGTCGTCGCGCCATCTGCCTGCCGCTACCCGGCTCATGCGCGTCGCGCCATCGACCTGCGGCTGCCCGGCTCATGCGCGAGCAGCCGGTGGGGAACAGCGCCGTACGCCCGCCCACGTCCACACCGTGATCGAGGGCGCAGGCGCCCCGCGGTCCGTCCCGCGAGACGAGGCGCGGAGTGAAGTGATGTAAGCTCGTGCGACGCCGACTCGCGGTCTCCCTTCGATGAACGACATCCATTGGCTGACCGCAACGGCGCTGCGAAGCGCTTACGAGCAGCGTACATTGTCGCCAGTGACGGTCGTGGACGCTTTGCTCGAACGCATCGGGAAGCTGAACGGCAGCTTCGATGCGTTCATCCGCGTCGATGCCGAAGGCGCGCAGGAAGCTGCACGCGCGGCGGAACAGGCACTCTCCGACGGGCGCTCGCTGGGGCCGCTGCATGGCGTCCCGATCGGCATCAAGGACATCTTCGACGTCGCCGGACAGCCGACGACCTGCCATTCGAAGATCATGCTCGATCACGTCGCCGCGCAGGATGCGGCCGTCATCACGCGGCTGCGGGAAGCGGGCGCGATCCTGCTCGGGAAGCTCGCGCTGCACGAGTTCGCGACCGGCGGCCCCTGCTTCGATCTGCCGTTTCCGCCGGCGCGCAATCCGTGGAATCGCGAGCACATCCCCGGCGGCTCGTCGTCCGGGTCGGGTGCCGCGCTGGCGGCCGGGCTGGTTCCGCTCGCGCTGGGCACGGACACGGGCGGTTCGATCCGCGGGCCTGCAGGGTTCTGCGGCGTCGTCGGGCTCAAGCCGACCGCTGGATCGGTGTCGCGTCGCGGCGTCTTCCCGCTGTCGGCCAGCCTCGATACGGTGGGTCCGATGGCGCGCAGCGTCGCGGACATCGCGCTGCTGCAGGACGTGATGGCAGGCCGCGATCCAGGGGACCCGACGAGCGTGGTCGCATCCTCGCGATCGTCGGGTGCCGATCTCGGTCGCGGCGTACGCGGCATGCGGATCGGCTTCGTCCGGCACTTCCACGAGGAGGACATGCGCGCCGACCCGGAGACGATCGCTGCGCTGGAGAGCGTCGCGCGCACGCTGATCCGCGAAGGCGCCGAAGTCGTCACGGTCCGGTTGCCGCCGCTGAACGAGATGGGCGACGTCTATCGCGTGATCATGCCGAGCGGAGCGGCCGCGATCCACGCCGCATGGCTGCGCGATCGTCCGGGCGACTATGCGCGCGCGACCCTGCGCAAGCTGATGGCTGGTGCCGCACATTCGCCCGAGGTCTGCGCCAGCGCGCAACGCGAGCGCGCAGCAGTCGGCGCAGCGATCGATCGCGTGCTGCACGAGGTGGACGTGCTGATGACGGTCAATTCGATGGAGCCGGCGTGCCGGCTGGACGCTGACGACGACACGCTCGCCCGCTCGCATGTGCGGCAGGCGCGCAATCCGTTCAACCTCAGCGGCCATCCCGCGCTGGCGATGATGTGCGGCCTGAGCGCGGCAGGACTGCCGCTGTCGGTCCAGTTCGTGGCGCGCGCGCACGACGAGACCACGCTGTTGCGGGTGGCGTCGGCGTACGAACAGGCGAGCGGATGGCACGCCCGCCATCCCCTCGCGTGAAACGAGGCAACCGGGCTCCACGCTATCGGATCCAGCCCACCCATCTGATGGAGGAAAGCGCTTCATGAAGCAACCGGATACGCTGACGGTCACCAGGAAGAAGCAGGTGGCCACGATCACCATGCAGTTCGGACGCACGGTGAAGAAGGAGATGGCGAAGACGGCCACCAGGCGGCCGCTGTCGTGGGAACACCCCGATCTCGCGGATGCGTTCTCGCGGCTGCGCGAGGACGACAGCGTCCGCGTCATCGTCCTCACTGGTTCCGAGGGCCAGTTCAAGGTCCCGGCCCCACGCGCGTCATATGAAAAAGGCAAGGGCCGGCTGTCGCACCTCGCCGACGCGACGACCGCGTGGAAGGTCTTTTCCTCGATCATCCGCCTTCACCAGACGATGGCCGAGATCGAGAAGCCGATCGTTGCGAAGGTGAACGGCGACGCGATCGGATTCGGCTCGAGCATCGCGTTCGCCTCCGACCTGATCGTCGCGAACGAGGATGCGATGTTCATGGACCACCACATGGGCGGTCTGTTCGAATCGAACTACGCCGGCACGCGGATGCAGGGCGGGCACGAGTCGTCGTCGGTGCCGGGCGATGGCGGGCTCGCGCTCGTGCCGTTGCACATGTCGCCATGCAAGGCGAAGGAATACCTGATGCTGGCCAAGCCGTATTCCGCCGCCGACCTCGAACGCCTGGGCATCATCAACTATGCCGTGCCGGCCAGGGAACTCGATGCGAAGGTCGACGAGATCGTCGAACGGCTGCTCGCGCGCGGTGCGTACGCGCTCGCGATGGCCAAGCGCGTCGCCAACCGTCGCGTCGTCGACCACCTGAACATGACCCTGGACGCCGGCATCGGCTACGAGATGGTCTCGTTCCTGCAGCTCGAACAGGGCCGCGGCAAAGAGAAGAAACAGCTCGACTGAGCGACGAGCACAGCGTTCGATTCGAGGAGGAGAAGATGTCGAAGCATCCGATGCTGCGCGCAGCCAGCCTGCTCGCATTGCTGGCGGTCGCGCCGGCGGTCTGCGCACAGAGTACCTATCCCACGCGTCCTGTCCGCATCATCGCGCCGACGTCGCCCGGATCGGGCAGCGACCTGATCGCCCGTATCCTGGCGCAGGGCCTGTCCGACCGCCTGGGCCGGCAGGTGATCGTCGAGAACCGCACCGGCGCGGGCACGATGATCGGCGGCGAGCATGTCGCCCGGTCGGCACCGGACGGCCACACGTTGCTGATGGGCGTGAGCACGCTGGCGATCAACCCCGCCATGTACAAGACCGTGCCCTACGATGCGCTGCGCGACTTCGCGCCGATCACGCATGCCGTCACGTCGTCGAACGTTCTGGTCATCAACCCATCATTGCCGGTCCGTACGCTGAAGGAATTCGTCGCGTTCGTCCGGGCGCGTCCCAACCAGGTGAACTTCGCATCGGCAGGCTTCGGGACGAATCCCCATCTGGCGATGGAACTGCTGGCGAACATGGCGCAGATCAGGATGGTCCACATTCCCTACCAGGGCGACGCCCCCAGCATCGTCGACCTGCTCGCCGGCCACGTCGCCGTGACGATCTCGCCGGTGCCGCGTGGCGTCCCGCACGTGCGTGCCGGCCGGCTGCGTGCGCTCGGCGTCACGAGCGCCGAGCGCGTGCCGACGGCCAAGGACATCCCGACGATCGCCGAAGCCGGATTGCCCGGCTACGAGGCTGTCCAGTGGTATGGCCTGCTGGCACCCGCCGGCACGCCGACGGACATCGTCAACCGGCTGCACAAGGAATCGGTCGCCGTCCTGCGTTCGCCCGAGGGGCGCGAGCGCCTGGCCGAGCTCTTCGTGGATGTCGTCGCGAGCACGCCGGAGCAGTTCGCTGCGTTCATCAAGTCCGAGACCCTGAAGTGGGGCAACGTCGCGAAGGCCGTGGGCGTCGTGCGGGAGTGACGTCGCGGCCTCGCCGCTGGTTGTCCTCGGCACCACGGCGCGTGCAGCCGGACCATGCCACGCTCGTCGCGCGAATGGCCAGCTGCTTCCCGCTGCTCGTGAGGCGGGGGAATGGTGCCGCTGCCGCTGAAGCGATTCCAGCACTCTGCGACGTCCATTCGCTGGGGCTCGCGCTTGCCCTGCGCATCAAGGTCCGATGGCAATAGTTCACGCAATTCCCGGGATTAAGCACAGCGGGGCACACGGATGCTGGTTGTGGCGCCAACTACAATCATGGCCGGCTTGAGCAACCACAGAGGCAGGTGTGGGGTGCAGATCTGTGAACTGGAACGGGTCGTCTTGCCGCCGAACCCGGCACGCGCGCTCATCGAAGCTCTCTCACCAGATGCGATGTCGACGCGGATCGTCGCAGGAATGATGTCTCGACGGACGCACTGACTGCTCGAGTGCCGCAGCGACGGGTTCAACGTCAGCCCGAAGGGTCCGTTCTGTTTTCGAGGAGAGCACCAGGTGCCCCTGTCATTGGGATCGGTAGGCGCAGAAGTACGACAGTTGCAGGAATTCCTGAACAAGCTTCCACAAGGGGGTTCGAAACTGCTCCTGACCGATGGACAGTTCGGGCCGAGGACGCGGGCCCGAGTCGAGGCGTTCCAGCGAGACAATGGATTGATGGTCGACGGCATCGCAGGCCCGCTGACGATCGAAGCGATCCTGAGAGCATTGAAACTTCTCGGCCTGCTTCCCGGCCCTGGCCCAGCCAGCCTGGCCGTCCGACCAATCACCAGGGAAATCCTGGGCATGGAAGGCACGAACAACCTCGCTCTGCAAGTCATCCCGGCCATCAGCATCATCGACGTGCCTACGTTTCGTCCGGGCGTTACGTCGAACGAGTTGCGCTTCAGAGTCGCGCCGAAGACTGTTGGTCGGTTGGGAATCTTCGCTGCCCGCAAGGATCAAGACGAACGAGCGGTGATCCTGCTGCTTCCGGAAAAGGAAACCCCGGATCGCGTCCTGATCTGCATCACTCAAGGCTTTGCGCAGGCTTCGAAGACGGTTGAACCGCTGGGATGGAGCAACCCTCTCTCACCGGAACTGATCAAGTTCTGCCTGCTGAAGCACGTGATCAAACGGTGGGGAGCCCAGACACTTGCGGCTCGGAAGAACATGGCGCTCATGTACATCGTTCGCGCCAGGGGAAAGGAGCTGGGGCCATTTGCCAATGACGGCGCGTTCGTGCGGCAGTCGCTGACGGAAATGGCCACGCTGACCAACGGCGCGTTCTCGTTCGGCCATGCAGAGGCGTTCACCTTCAGCAGCGGTATCGTGGATTTCAATCCATTCGTGAGGTCGCTGAGCGGCCATCTCAATGTCAGAGCCGTGTACAACATAGATCCGGCTCACGCGATGGGCGCTTTGCAGCCGGAGGGCGCGGTACGCAAACAGTATCTCAGTGGCCAGACCGGCGGCCCTTCGGCTGGGTTTGAGTTCCTTCCGATCAACCGCTGGAAAAACGAGGACTACTTCGAACAGAGCCGGAAAGCCGGGTTGTTCGAATACCTCCACAACCACTGCATGCCCATGCACATGCTGTACCTGGGCATTCAGACTTCGTAATTGCTCGACTCTGCCTTGCTGTCAGAGCCGCGCTGTATTCTCGAGGAAACAGGTTGCGCCGATCGTCTGCGAAAGACCAGAGCCCTTTACGGTCCGGATCGCAATGCGAGTGCCCCTTCCCCGTCGTGGCAACTGGCCAGCGTGCCGGAACGGGCCTCGCCCACAGGACTGCTCGGGCTGGCCGGGCGTGAAGTCCAGTGTGTCCGCATCGTTCACGCACGCCCGCAGGGTCCAGCCATCTCTGCGTGTCGGTGCGCGGCATCGGCGTCGGACCGGAAAAGCCGATCGGGAGCAGATGCACTGGCTACCGTTCGGTGGTTGCGTCCGCGAGGCTGGCGATCTGGCGGCGCAGCGTTACGTGGCGCGGCAATGTTCCAATGCGCACGATTGCCGAGTTCACACGTCCATCGGGTCTGAGCGGTGAACAACGCGGCTCCTGCCGCGCCGACGGCGCGCGCAGACGGAGCGCGCAGTCGGCGCCATCGTTCCGGTCGTCCGCGACGATGCTCCTGCGGCAGCGGACGTCGAGATCGGTCAGGCACCGGAGCCAGACCGTCCACGACCGTGACCACAACGAATCCCGTGGTCCACGACGACCAGACGAAAGCCCTGCCAGACGGGGGAACGTCCGGACGCGATTCCGAAGCGGCGGTCGGGCTCGCCAGCGCGGGCTTGCACGCTTTCACGTGACCCGACGGGATCGACACTGCGAGAGGTGTTGGCTCCCCGACCTGGGCTCGAACCAGGGACCTGCGGATTAACAGTCCGTCGCTCTACCGACTGAGCTATCGGGGAACAGGAAACAAGCCCGCGAATATAGCGGAACCGGTGGTGGCCGGTCAATCCGGGCAAGGTTTTCCTGCGGCTACCGGTCCTATTTCCTCAGCACCGCAGCGATCGCGTCGGCGACGTAGTCGAGGTTGCGGGCGTTGAGCGCCGCGACACAGATGCGCCCGGTGTCGATCGCGTAGATCGAGTACTCGTCGCGCAGCCGCCTCACCTGATCGGCCGTCAGCCCGGAATAAGAGAACATCCCGCGCTGTTCGATGATGAAGTCGAAGTTCGCGCCCGGCACGCGCGCCTTCAGCTTCTCGACCAGTTGCCGGCGCAGCGACTTGATGCGGTCGCGCATGTGCGCGAGTTCG
>CANGUQ010000079.1 GCA_947456915.1 Betaproteobacteria bacterium | reverse complement strand
GATCGATCCGGACAATCCGCTGTATGCCGCTGGCAAGGCATCCAACGACAGTACCGGTGCGACGCTGTCCACGATGGCCGGGGTCAGCGCTGCGGGAGTCGCTGCAGCGGCCGCCGATGGCGCGCGCGCCGCGTCGTTCGCCGGTGCGTTCGACGGCGAGAAGACGCAGATCCTGAGCGTCGAGGAGACCAATCCCGCAGTCGCAACCTCGGTCGACTTCGACTTCGAGCCGGTGCTGGCGGGTACCGCGGCGGAGACCACCGATCCCGATGCCACCGTCCTTGCCACCGGCGACAGGCCGCTGGCGGCGGCGGACATGGACTTCACGCTTGATTTCGGCGCGCCTGACGGGAGCATCGCTCCGCAACTGCCCGACCTGCCGCTGGAGCCGGCTGTGGCGGGCGCGTTCGCTCCCGAGTCCGACCTCAATCTGGAGCCGATGCCGACGAGCGCGCCGCTGGCCATTGTGGACCCGGTGACCGGTGAAGGCACGATGCCCCCGCCGGCGCCAGGCGCAGTGGCCACGAACGTGCTGCTCGACTCGGGCCCGCCCACCGGCAGCATCCTCGACTTCAAGCTGGAAGCGGCGGCCGCCGAGAGCGAGGATCAGGCGCGCAAGGGCGGCTCCCAGCCGACGCTGCCGCCGCTTGCGCACGACACGATGATCCTCGCCAATCCGGGCGAACTGGTCACCTTCGACATGACGCACCCTGCAGGCCTGCCGCAGAACTGGCAGGAGACCACGTTGCCGCGCGTCGATCTCGATCTGGGCGACACGTCGCCCGATTCCGGCGCCAGCAGGGATGAACACTGGAGCGACGTCAACACCAAGTACGACCTCGCCAAGGCGTACGAGGAGATGGGCGACAAGGACGGCGCGCGCGAGATTCTGCGCGAGGTGATCGCCGAGGGCGACGCGCAGCAGAAAGCCGACGCCGAGGCGATGCTGGCACGGCTGGGCTGATCGCGACGATGGGGCGCGCGCGGCTGCGCGTGCCGCGCTCGCGTATCCTTGTGCGATGCGAATCGCGCTGCAGGTCGAGTATCACGGCGGAGCCTACTGTGGCTGGCAGTCACAGCCCTCGGGCTGCGCGGTGCAGGACGTGCTCGAAGACGCGCTCGCGCAGATCGCGGGCGAGAGAGTGGTCACGATCTGCGCCGGACGCACCGACGCGGGGGTGCACGCGCGGATGCAGGTCGTGCACTTCGATGCGCCCAGACCGCGCGCGCTTCAGGCGTGGGTGCGCGGCGTGAACGCGCTGCTGCCCGACACGATCGCCGTGGTGGCAGCGTGTGTGGCGCCCGAGCGGTTTCACGCGCGATTCGACGCCATCGAGCGCACCTATCGCTACCTGCTGGTGAGCAGCGCGGTGCGCCCGGCGCTGCACGCCGGCATGGTCGGCTGGCATCACGAGGCCGTGGCCGCTGCCCCGATGCGCGAGGCGCTGGCAGCGCTGATCGGCGAGCACGACTTCAGTGCGTTTCGCTCCGCACAGTGTCAGGCGAAGACGCCGGTGCGCCAGATGCGATCGGCGACGGTGGAACAATTCGGCTCCCTGTTCGTGTTCGAGTTTCGCGCCAACGGGTTCCTGCACCACATGGTGCGCAATCTCATCGGTTCGCTGCTGCGCATCGGCCGCGGCCGGGAACGGCCCCAGTGGCTCGGCGAACTGCTCGCCGGCCGCGACCGCACCCGGGCGGCGCCGACGTTCTCGGCGAGCGGGCTGTACCTGCACGAGGTCCGCTACGCGCCGCTGTGGGGACTCGACCTGCCGGGGCCGCGACCGTGTGATGCGCTCGCCGGCAGTTTCGGCACGGGTGCGCGATGAGCGTCCGCACGCGGGTGAAGATCTGCGGCGTCACCGACGTGGCGATGGCGCGTGCCGCGGTGGACGCCGGAGCCGATGCGATCGGTCTCGTCTTTCACGAGCCCAGCCCGCGCTGCGTGTCTCCGGAGCAGGCAGTGCGCATCGTTGCCAGTCTGCCGGCGTTCGTCAGCGCCGTCGGTCTGTTCGTCGATGCGCCGCGTGAACGCATATGCGACGTGCTGCGTGCGGTGCCGCTCGATCTGCTGCAGTTTCACGGAGCCGAGACGCTCGACTTCTGCGCAGGCTTCGACAAAGCGTTCGTCAGGGCGATACGGGTGCGGCCCGGAGTCGATTTGCTACAATCGTCGACCGAGTTGAAAGCCCATCAGCCACTTGCGCGTGGATTGCTGGTCGACGCATTCGTGCCCGGCGAGCACGGTGGGACCGGACAGTCGTTCGACTGGTCGCTGATCCCGGAGTCGCTGCGGCCCGAGGTGGTCCTGTCGGGCGGGCTCACGCCGCAGAACGTAGGCGCCGCGATCAGGGCCGTGCGCCCGCTGGCGGTGGATGTATCGAGCGGCGTCGAGCGCAGCCGCGGTGTCAAGGATGCCGGGCTGATCGCGCGGTTCATCGAGGAGGTTCACCTTGCAGATGTATGACCTGCCCGACGAGCGCGGGCACTTCGGACCCTACGGAGGGGTGTTCGTCGCCGAGACGCTGATTCACGCGCTCGATGAACTGAACGAGTGCTACCTGCGCTATCGCAACGACCCCGAGTTCATCGCCGAACTGCGCAGCGAACTCAAGCACTACGTCGGCCGCCCGAGCCCGATCTATCACGCGAAACGCTGGTCGCAGCACTACGGCGGGGCGCAGGTGTTCCTCAAGCGCGAGGCCCTCAACCACACCGGCGCGCACAAGATCAACAACACGATGGGCCAGGCGCTGCTCGCGCGCAAGATCGGCAAGCCACGCGTGATCGCCGAGACCGGTGCCGGCCAGCACGGCGTGGCCACGGCGACCGTGGCGGCGCGCTTCGGCATGAAGTGCACCGTCTACATGGGCGCCGAGGACGTCAAGCGCCAGTCGCCCAACGTGTTCCGGATGAAACTGCTCGGTGCGGAAGTGGTGCCGGTGCAGAGCGGGTCGAAGACGCTGAAGGACGCGCTGAACGAGGCGATGCGCGACTGGGTGACCAACGTCCAGAACACCTTCTACATCATCGGCAGCGTGGCGGGGCCGCATCCGTATCCGATGATGGTGCGCGACTTCAATGCAGTCGTCGGCCACGAGTGCAAGGTGCAGATGATGGAAATGGTCGGGCGCCAGCCCGACGCCTGTCTCGCCTGTGTCGGCGGCGGGTCCAACGCGATGGGCATCTTCCACCCCTACATCGACGAACCGGGTGTGCGGCTGATCGGCGTCGAGGCGGGCGGCTCGGGCGTCGAGACGGGCAGGCACGCCGCGCCCCTGTCGGCGGGGCGCCCGGGCGTGCTGCACGGCACGCGCACCTATCTCATGCAGGACGAGGACGGACAGATCGTCGAGACGCACTCGGTCTCGGCGGGCCTGGACTACCCCGGAGTAGGCCCCGAACACTCGTGGCTGAAGGACATCGGGCGAGCCGAGTACGTTGCCATCAACGACGACGAAGCGATGGAGGCGTTCCACCAGCTGTGCCGTCTCGAGGGCATCATCCCCGCGCTCGAGTCCGCGCACGCACTGGCGCAGGCGGCCAGGATGGCACCCTCGATGCGCCCGGACCAGATCCTGCTGGTGAACCTCTCGGGTCGCGGAGACAAGGACATCAACACCGTGGCCGGCCTGTCCGGCATCACCCTCTGATGTCGCGCATCGACGGCCGTTTCCAGGCGCTGGCTCAGGCCGGACGCAAGGCGCTGATCCCCTACATCACCTCCGGCGATCCGTCGCTGGAGGTGACGCTGGCGCTGATGCACGAACTGGCTGCCGCCGGCTGCGACGTGATCGAACTGGGCGTGCCCTTCTCCGATCCGCAGGCGGACGGCCCGACGATCCAGCGCGCGAGCGAGCGTGCGCTCGCCAACGGCACGACGCTGCGCCGCATCCTCGACATGGTGGCAACGTTTCGCAGCCGCGATCCGCACACCCCGATCGTGCTGATGGGCTACGTGAATCCGGTCGAGGCGATGGGCTACGACACCTTCGTCGCGCGCGCGGCGCAGGCCGGCGTCGACGGCGTGCTGCTGGTCGACCTGCCGCCGGAGGAATCACGCGCCTTCGTCGATCGGCTGGCCGAGGCAGGGCTGGACCCGATCTACCTGCTGTCGCCGACGACGACCGACGCCCGCATCGATGAAATCGCGCGGCTCGCGCGTGGCTACGTCTACTACGTGTCGCTGACCGGCGTCACCGGCTCGAAGAACCTGCAGGTGGGTGACGTGTCCGAACGCATGGCGCTGCTGCGCCGTCACCTGAACGTGCCCATCGGCGTGGGATTCGGCATCCGCGACGCGCAGAGCGCGCAGGCGATCGCGCGCGTCGCCGACGCGGTGGTGATCGGCAGCCGGATCGTCGAGGAGATCGAGTCGTCGCCTCCGGGCGAGGAGACCGCGCGCGTGGGCGCGTTCGTGCGCGGCATCCGGCAGGCGATCGATGCGATCGCCACCGAGCGCGGCAACGGCTGAGCCGGCGCCGATGAGCTGGCTGCAGAAGCTCCTGCCGCCGAAGATCAAGCGCGAGGAGGGCGCACCGCGCAAGACGGTGCCCGAGGGCCTGTGGGTCAAGTGCGAGTCGTGCGAGACGGTGCTGTATCGCACCGATCTCGACACCAACCAGCAGGTCTGCCCGAAGTGCGGGTTTCACAACCGCATCGGTGCGCGCGAGCGGCTCGACCTGCTGCTGGATGCCGAAGGGCGTTACGAGATCGGCGCTGAAGTGCGGCCGGTCGACAGCCTGAAGTTCAAGGACACGAAGAAGTACACGGATCGGCTCGCTGCGGCTTCGCGCGACACGGGCGAGGACGATGCTCTGGTGGTCATGCAGGGCACGATCCACGGGGTGGCGACGGTGGTGGCCGCGTTCGAGTTCCGCTTCCTCGGCGGCTCGATGGGCTCGGTGGTCGGCGAGCGCTTCGCACGCGGCGTGCGCGCGGCCATCGAACAGCAGATGCCGTTCATCTGCGTCGCCGCCTCGGGAGGCGCGCGGATGCAGGAGGGCGTGCTGTCTCTGGTGCAGATGTCCAAGTGCTGTGCGGCGCTCACGCTGCTCGCGCAGGAGCACCTGCCGTTCATCTCGGTGCTCACCGATCCGACGATGGGCGGGGTTTCGGCGAGCTTCGCGATGATCGGCGACCTGGTGATCGCCGAGCCGGGCGCACTGGTCGGTTTCGCCGGTCCGCGGGTGATCGAGCAGACCGTGCGCGAGACGCTGCCGCCCGGGTTCCAGCGCGCCGAGTTCCTGCTCGCGCACGGTGCGATCGACATGATCATCGATCGGCGCGAGATGCGCGCCGAGCTGGCCACGCTGCTCGCGCTGCTGATGCGCCAGCCCGCCCGCAGTCCGGCGGCTGCACCCGCACCGGTCCGGTGAGCGTGCGCTCGACTGACGACTGGCTCGCCTTCATCTCGGCGCAGCACCCGGTCGCGATCGATCTCACGCTCGAGCGCGCCCGCGCGGTGTGGCAGCGGCTGCGCGCGCCGGGCGAGAACCCGGGTTCGCTCGGGGTGCCGGTGATCACCGTCGGCGGCACCAATGGCAAGGGGTCGACCTGCGCGATGCTGGCGGCGATCCTCGATCGCGCCGGGTATCGGGTCGGCTGCTATACCTCGCCGCACCTGCTGCGCTACAACGAGCGGGTGCGCATCGCACGGCACGACATCGACGACGCCGACCTGTGCCGCGCGTTCGCGCGCGTCGAGGCCGCGCGCGGGACGACCGGACTGACCTACTTCGAGTTCGGCACGCTCGCCGCCTTCGTCGCGATGCTCGACGCGCGCATCGACGTCGCCGTGCTCGAGGTGGGCATGGGCGGACGCCTCGACGCAGTGAACCTGATCGACGCCGACGTGGCAGTGGTGACCAGCATCGGGCTCGACCACATGGAGTATCTGGGCGACTCGCGGGAGAAGATCGGCTTCGAGAAGGCCGGCATCTATCGCGCTGGCCGTGCTGCAATCTGCGCCGACCCGGATGCGCCGCTGCCGCTGGTCGAGCACGCCCAGGCGATCGGCGCGCGCCTGCTGCGCGCAGGCATCGACTACGCGTTCGGCGACGTCGACGGCAGCCAGTGGAACTACCGCCGGTTCGCCCCTCTCGCGTCCACCCGCGCGGCGCAACAGACCACGGTCGGTGCCGCCGGCGCTTCGCGCACGGTGTCGCGCGCCCGCTACGGACTGCCGTTTCCCGCCCTGCGCGGCGCCTATCAGCTGGGTAACGCGGCAGCGGCGATCACCGCGCTCGACGAACTGGGCGCGCAACTGCCCGTCAGCGCTGAGGCGATCCGCACCGGGCTGCTCACTGCCGAGATCGCCGGCCGCTTCCAGGTGCTGCCCGGGCGGCCGACCGTCGTGCTCGACGTCGCGCACAACCCGCACGCGGCCGCCGTGCTCGCTGCGAGCCTCGCACGGCTCACCGGGGGCGGTCGCACGCTCGCCGTGTTCTCGATGCTCGCCGACAAGGACATCGAGGGCGTGGTGCGCGCCGTCAAGGCGCATGTGGACGAGTGGTTCATCGCGCCGGTGGACGCGGCGCGCGCGGCAGGCCCGGCGCAGCTGCGCGATGCGCTCACCCGCGCGGCTGCACTCGATCCGACCACCGCGTGCGCCAGCATCGCGCAGGCACTCGCAGCCGCGCGGGAACGGGCAGGCGAAAATGATAGGATCGTCGTGTTCGGTTCGTTCTACACCGTCGCCGAAGTTCTCGCGGCGCTGGCCTCCTGAGCATGGCTCGCAGCACGTCAGACGAAGAAATCAGGCTGAGGAAGCGCGCGCGTCGACGGCTGATCGGTGCGGTGGCGCTGACGACGCTGGTCGTGGTGGCGCTGCCGATGGTGCTCGACAGCGAGCCGCGCCCGATCGGCGATGACATCGCGGTGCAGATTCCCTCGCCCGGCAGCGGCCCGTACGCGCCGAAGGCCGAGCCGGGGAAGATCGCCACGCGGCCCGCAGTGCCCGAGCCGACCGCCACTGCGGTCCCTGCGCCGGCCGCACCGCCTGCCGCGGCTGCCGACACGCCGACGAAGGCCAGGGTGAGCGGCACCATCGGCTCGGCGGCAGCTCCCGGAGACGTCAACATCGCAATTGCCGGCACTGGCGAAACTCCGGGCTCGCCGCCGCGCGCGGCCGCCAGGATGGAGGCTGGCAAGGCGGATGCGGCGCAGCCTGAGGCCGGGAAAGCGGCGAGCAAGGTTGCGCCGGCGCCCGCCGACACTGCCAGCCCGGCCGCTGGCGCGGACGCAGCGCGCGCCGTGCCCGCGAAGCCGGCAGCCGAGCCGAAGAAGGCCGGCAAGGACACGGAGACCTTCGTCGTCCAGCTCGGTGCGTTCGCCGATGCGGGCCGGGCGAAGGAGCGGCATGCGCAGCTGCAGAAGGCCGGGATCCGCTCGTACACGGAAGTCATCAAGACACCCACCGGCGACAAGACGCGGGTGCGCGCAGGCCCGTTCCCCACGCGCGAGGCGGCCGATCGGGCCAACGAGCAGGTGAAGTCACTGGGCATCAGTGACGGCGTGGTGGTGACGCGGCGCTACTGAGCGCCGTGATCGCGCACGGCGGCGAACCACACGGGGCGCAGCAGCGATGACCTGGTTCGATCATGCGGTGCTGCTGATCGTGGGAGTGTCGGCGCTGATCGCGGTCATCCGCGGTTTCGTGCGCGAGGTGCTTGCGCTCGCCGCGTGGCTGGTCGCCTTTCTCGTCGCGAGCGCGTTCGCCGCGCAGCTCGCGCCGCTGCTGCCCGAGGCGATTCCGAGCGAGGAGCTGCGGATGCTGGCCGCCTTCGTTCTGGTGTTCGGCACCACGCTGCTGGTGATGAGCCTGCTCACGCTGGTGCTGGTGGAGCTGATCAGGATCGTCGGGCTGGGCTTTCTCGACCGTTTCTTCGGCCTGCTGTTCGGACTGGTGCGCGGCGTCGCCATCGTTCTCACCGCCGTGCTGCTCGGGGGGCTGACCGCGCTGCCGGCGCATCCGGCGTGGCGCGACGCCATGCTCTCCTCGCCGCTGGAGGCACTGGCGCTCACCGTGAAGCCCTTGCTGCCGGCGGAACTCGGCCGGCACATCCGCTTCGACCCGGTGCAGCAGGTGGTCTATACTTCGCGCAGGTGAACGCTCAGGGGAGCCCGGGCCGCACGCCACGAGCAGTCGCACCGCCGCGCAGGCAGTGACGACGCGCGGCGGGAGAGCCGGTGAATGCGGCGGGACAGCGAGCGAAAGGGAGAGCGCCTCGTGTGTGGCATCGTCGGTATGGTGGCCCGCGGCCCGGTCAACCAGGAACTGTACGACGGGATGCTGTTGCTCCAGCACCGGGGACAGGACGCTGCGGGTCTGGTCACCGGCGAGGGCAGCACGTTTCACATGCACAAGGGCCCGGGCCTCGTGCGCGACGTGTTTCGCACGCGCAACATGCGCGCACTCGCGGGCAATGTGGGCATCGCTCACGTGCGCTATCCGACAGCGGGCTCCGCCTGGTCGTCGGCCGAGGCGCAGCCGTTCTACGTCAATTCGCCGTTCGGCATCGTGCTCGGGCACAACGGCAACCTGACCAACGCCGAGGCGCTCAAGCGCGAGCTGTTCCGCGAAGACCTGCGCCACGTGAACACGGACTCGGACTCCGAGGTCCTGCTGAACGTGCTCGCGCACGAACTCGCGCGCAACGCCGCAGGGTTTCACCTGGACGCGAACACGATATTCAAGGCGGTCGCGGGCGTGCACCGTCGCGTGCGCGGTGCCTACGCGGTGGTGGCGATGATCGCGGGCTACGGGCTGCTCGCGTTCCGTGACCCGTTCGGCATCCGTCCGCTGGTGATCGGCAGCCGCGAGACCGACGCCGGGACCGAATTCATCACCGCCTCGGAAACGGTGGTGCTCGATGCGCTGGGATTCACGCCGATGCGCGACGTCGCGCCCGGCGAGGCGGTGTTCATCGACGAGCAGGGCGTGTTCCGCAGCCGCCAGTGCGCCGAGCGGACCGAACTCGCGCCGTGCATCTTCGAGTTCGTCTACCTCGCGCGTCCCGACTCGGTGATCGACGGCATCTCGGTGTACGAGACACGCCTGCGCATGGGCGAGAGCCTCGCGCGCAGGATCGAGCGCGAAGTGCCGAACCTCGAGGTCGACGTGGTGATGCCGATCCCGGATTCCTCGCGGCCCGCGGCGATGCAGCTGGCGAACCGCCTGAACCTTCCGTATCGCGAGGGCTTCATCAAGAACCGGTACATCGGCCGTACGTTCATCATGCCGGGGCAGGCCGTGCGCCGCAAGTCGGTACGCCAGAAGCTCAACGCGCTCGGCACCGAGTTCAAGGGCAAGAACGTGCTGATCGTCGACGATTCCATCGTGCGCGGCACCACCAGCCAGGAGATCGTGCAGATGGCGCGCGATGCCGGTGCACGGCGCGTTCACTTCGCCTCGGCTGCACCGCCGGTGCGCTATCCGAACGTCTACGGCATCGACATGCCGACGCGCAGCGAACTGATCGCCTCGTCGCGATCGTTCGGCGAGATCGCACGCGAGATCGGCTGCGACCGGCTGATCTACCAGGATCTGGACGATCTGGTGGAGGACGTGCGCAGCTGCAATCCGCTGATCCGGCGCTTCGAGACTTCGTGCTTCGACGGCCAGTACATCACCGGCGATGTCACCGCCGAGTATCTGGACTGTCTGGAGGCCAACCGCGAGGACGGTGATCGCAAGCGTCAGCGCGAGTCGAGCACCCAGCTCGACCTGAATCTCGAGACCGCCGAGTAGCGGCGCAGCGGCAGGTGACGGGTGACGACGCAGAGCGCGACCGACTCACTCGCCCGCGAGCTGCTGCGTACGCACCTCGTGGTCGAGGGGCACCGCGACGTCTACGAGCAGGTGCACCGGCTGTCGCTGGGCGAGAAGACGCCGCTCCGGGATGCGATCGTGCCCCGGCTGATCCGCGATCGCGTCGATCTGACCGTGTACGCGATCGGCGGGGACTCGTACGCACACTCGCAGAATACCGGCCGCTTCCTCGAGACCACGCTGGAGAATCTCGATCACTTCCTGAACGAGACGGCTGCCGACGCGCGCGTGGCGGTGGTGCTCGATCGCGAGGACCTGCCGCGCGCGGCGCAGCCGGGCCGGCTTTCCGTGCTGCTGCATCTGGAGGGCGGCAAGCCGCTGCAGGGCGGCATCGCGCAGCTGCGCAACTTCCACCGGCTGGGCGTGCGCTCCCTGCAGCCGACGTGGAACCTGCGCAACGAGCTCGGCGACGGCGTGTGGGAGAACCGCACGCGCGGCGGGCTCACCCGCTTCGGCGTGGACGTGATCCGCGAGATGAACCGGCTGGGCATGGTGGTCGATCTCTCGCACATGAACCGCGAGGGCTTCTACCAGTCGCTGGAGGTCGCACAGGCGCCGCTGATCGTCTCGCACGCCAACGCCTGCGGCGTGTACGATCACATCCGCAATCTGGACGATGCGCAGCTGAGGGCGGTGGCCGCGCAGGGCGGGGTGGTCGGCATCCTCGCGCTGCCGTTCACCGTCGCCGGGCGAGAGTCGTCGATCGAGCACATGCTGCGGCACATCGACTACATGGTCGAGCTGATCGGCATCGAGCACGTCGCGCTGGGGATGGACTTCGTCAAGTACGACGGCCCGCGCAATCTGCGCGACGGACACGATCCGCGCGCCGAGCCGCCAGTGATCCGTGGCTTCGAGGAGATCGAGGACCTGCCGAATCTGGTCGACGGCCTGCTTCGCCACGGCTACGGCGAGACGGATATCGCCGCGATCCTCGGCGGCAACCATCTGCGCGTGCTGTCGGCGATCCTGCCCGCACGCGCACGATCCTGATCGCTGCCGGCGACCGGCAGCGCCGGTCCTTCCCGCAACCTCGTATCCGGACTTCGCGTCCGGGCCTTCGTTCGTTACCTGTCCTGGCGGAGAGCCTCGCACCGTGAGCAAACCCGTTGTCTGTGTCGTCGGTACCGGCGGCACCATCGCTTCGAAGTACGACGCAGCGCTCGGCGGCCACGTCTCGGCTGCCTCGGCCCGGGATCTGGCCGCTGCGATTCCCGAACTCGCCGAGGTGGCGCAGATCCGCTGCGTCGAGCACTCGAACATCAACAGCGCGCTGATGGACACCGCCACCGCCTTCGGCCTGCGCGACACGCTGCAGCGCGTACTCGCCGACCCGCAGGTCGCCGGGTGCGTGGTCACGCACGGCACGGCAACGCTGGAGGAGACGGCCTACCTGATGGATCTCACCGTCGGCTCGGACAAGCCCGTCGTGGTGACCGGCGCGCAGCGCAATGCCGACGAAAAGGACGCCGACGGCCCGCGCAACATGCTGTACGCGGCGATGATCGCCGCACACCCGGAGGCGCGCGGGCGCGGTGTGATGGTGTCGCTGGGCGGGGAGATCCACGCCGCGCGCGATGCGACCAAGGTCAATCCAGAGCAGCTGAACGCGTTCGGCTCGCGCGACGGGGGGGCGATCGGCAGGGTCACGCGCCAGGGCGTCACCTTCTTCGCGCAGCCGCAGCGCCGGCTGCACTTCGACATCGCGGCGCCGCGCGAGAACGTGCACATCGTGCTGATGGCGCAGGGGGCGAGCGATCTGCTGCTGCGCGCCTGCG
>CANGUQ010000078.1 GCA_947456915.1 Betaproteobacteria bacterium | reverse complement strand
GGACGCCGGGCGGCAGGACGGGCTGGAGGGCAGCAGGCGGAACGATCACGGCGCGCAGTATGCGCGCGTCGGCACCGGTGCGCTGCCGCGCATTGCGGCAGCGCGCTTCGTCCCTATAATGCGCGACGTGAGCACGCACGACCCGCAGATCCAGTCCTGGGACGACAAGTACCGTCGTGCGTTCTGGCCCTGGGATCGCGGCGCCTCGCACCCGGCGCTCGCGGCGTGGCTGGCGAGCGGGGTGCTGCCGCCCGGTCGCATCGTGATTCCGGGCAGCGGGCGCGGCCACGAGGTACTCGATCTCGCACGGCTGGGATTCAGCGTGACCGGCATCGATTTCTCGTCCGCGGCCCTGCAGATCAATCGTGCGGCGCTGCAGTCTGCCGGGCTGCAGGCCGAACTGGTCGAGGCTGACGTGCTCGCGTGGCTGCCCGCGCAGCCGGTGGATGCGGTGTACGAACAGACCTGCCTGTGCGCGATGCCGCCCGTGCAGTGGCCGGCCTACGCCGCACAGCTCGCACGCTGGCTGCGCCCGGGCGGCCAGTTGCTCGCACTGTTCGCGCAGACGGCGCCGCCACACACCGGCGGGCCGCCATTTCACTGCGATCTGGGGGCGATGCGCGAGCTGTTTCCCGCGTCGCACTGGCGCTGGCCCGAGGCAGCCGACGGCCAGCACCCGCACGTCCTCGGATTCTCGGAACTGGCGATGCGGCTGATCCGTCTCGGCTGATCGCGGCAGTACGGGGCAGGTAACTGCGGCAACGCCGTACCGGGCTTATGGCGCGCAGCTGCCATTTGCATGTGCACATGCACGCATGTCGCACAGGCGCGAGGACTCGTCGTGCGCCTGGTGGTCTCGAGCCCGTGTCGGTGGCGCCAGCTCATGCAAACCAGTTGCGTATGGCATATAATGCAAACCAGTTGCACATACAATTAGGATGCATCATGAAAAGCTGTGCGCTGGTGTGTCGATGTGTGGTGTCGGAAGGCTCCTGCGTCGCGAGCGAAGCAGGCGGGTCGGCAGGCCGGTCGTGGCTGATGCGTGCGGTCGCGGTCATCGGCCTCCTTGGTGTAGCCATGGCATGTAACGCCCACGGCGTGTGGTTCGCCCAGCGCAGCGGTCAGATGGCGCTCGTCTACGGCCACGGCGCCGAGGATCTCGACATGGTTCGACGCTACGAACGGGTGCGCGAGGTGCGGGCGTTCGACGCTGCCGGACTGCCTGTGGAGGCGGCGTTGCTGAAGGGGCCTCAGCTGGTCACGATCGACATGAGTGCGAAGCCTGCAGTACTTGCGGCCGTGCTCGACAACGGCTACTGGAGCAAGCGGGCGGACGGCACGTGGGTCAATCGAGGTCGTGATGAGGTCCCGGACGCGAAGGAGAACGGGCGCTTCATCAAGTATGCGGTGCGCATCGAGGGCGCGCCGGTCGCAGCGCTCTCGTCGATCCCCGGGCAGGTGCTGCAGATTCTGCCCGTATCGGCGAAGCTGCCGAGGCACGCAAACGAGCAGATGGCGGTGCGGGTGCTGTTCCACGGACGCCCCGTGGCCGGTGCGCGCGTGGTCCGCGACTACGTGACCGACCCCGATGCCAAGGCGCTCGTCACCGGCAAGGACGGAACGGTCACCTTCAGGCTGCGCAATCACGGACTGAACGTGATCGCCGCGATGTTCGACGGACCGCCCGATGACCCGGTGCGCGCGGCGAAGACCGGGATGCTCGCAACGCTGTCCTTCGCGCTGGAGCACGGACCCGAGTAGTGCCCTGCGGGGGCGTTGGCGCGCGATCTGCGCTCGGCCGTCTTGATCAGCCAGTCTCTCAGGCCACTGCTATGCCGGCGGCCCTTCATCACCATACGGACCAGGGAGTTCATGTCATGCAACAGAGCCCGGGCTGCCGCGCTGCCAGCCAATCGCCATCAGGTCTTGCCTGCGGCGCGCGAGCCGCAATCGCGGCACTGTCCATGCTTGCGTCGGCGCCGTCGCTGGCGCAGACATCCTCAGGGGCGCAGGGTGCGCGCGAGACGTCCCGTGCGCGCGAACTGCCTGCGGTCGAGGTGGTCGGACGGCGCGCTTCCGGCGACTACCATGCCGATGAGGCTTCCGGCACCCGCACCGACCTGCCCCTGCGTGAGGTCCCACAGGCGGTCCGTGTGCTCTCGCGCCAGACACTCGACGATCTCGGGGCACTGAGACTCGATGACACGCTCGATTACGTCGGTGGCGTCTCGCGGCAGAACAGCTTCGGCGGGCTATGGGACAACGTCGCCATCCGGGGCTTCGCTGGCGACGTCAACACCGGCATGGCACTGCTGCTGAACGGATTTTCCGCCAATCGCGGTTTCAATGCCCCGCGCGACATGGCTAATGTCGAGCGTATCGAGTTCCTGAAGGGGCCCGCAGCGTCCCTGTATGGCGCGACCGAGCCCGGCGGTACGCTCAATGTCGTGACCAAGCGTCCGCTGTGGCAGCGCGCCCACGCGATCGAGGGCTACATCGGCAGTTACGGGCTGCGCCGCTCGACGCTGGATTCAACCGGCCCGATCGGCGAGAACGTCGCCTACCGCCTCAATGCTGCGGTCGAGGATCGCGACAGCTTCCGCGATTTCGTCGATGCGCGGCGCAGCCTGTTTGCCCCCGCGCTAACCCTGCGGCTCGCGCCTTCCACGCGCCTTGACTACACCGGCGAACTGCTGAGGCATCGCGCACCGCTTGATCGAGGCGTGGTGGCAATCGACAACCGGCTCGGTACCGTACCCCGCAGCCGGTTTCTCGGCGAACCCGCTGACGGTTCCATCATCGTCGAGAACAGTACCCACCAGGCGGTACTCGAGCACGACATGTCTGCACGATGGACTGCACGCTTCGCGCTCATGCACAAGACCGGCTCGCTGCAGGGGTTCTCGACCGAGCCGCAGCCGTCGCTTCAGCCGGACGGTCAGACCCTGCGTCGCCAGCGCCGCTTCCGCGACTACAGTTCCGACGACCTTACCGTTCGCGCCGAGGCGCAGGGCCGAATGGAGGTTGCGGGGCTGCAGCACGAGATCCTCGCCGGCGTCGAGACCTACCGGTTCCGGGTTGACCAGGTCATGCTCCGCGTGAACCCGACCGCTGGCTCGCCCTACGCGATCAATGTGTTCACGCCGGTGTATGGCCAGCCACAGCCGACGCCGCTGCCCAACACGGATACGCAGGAGACGCAGACGAACACCGCGTTCTTCGTCCAGGATACGGTGACGATCGGTGCGCGCTGGCGGCTGCTCGCGGGGGTGCGGCGTGACGGCTTCGAGCAGGTGTTCGTCAATCGCCGCACAGGAGTACGTACCGAGCAGTCTCCCGGGGCTACCTCGCCGCGGGTTGGTGTGAGCTATCTTCACGGTCGCCACTGGACCCTGTTCGCCAATGCCGGCATGTCGTTTCGTCCGAACACGGGCTCGAGCGCGGCCGGGACTGCGTTCGAGCCGGAGTCGGGTCGCGCGCTGGAGACCGGGGTGAAGTGGGAAAACGCCGAGGGCACGCTGGGCGGGACCATCGCGGCATTCGATATCGAGAAGCGAAACGTGCTGACCGCGGACCCTGCCAACGCCGGCTTCTCGGTCGCTGCTGGCGAGGTGCGCAGCCGCGGTCTCGACGCCGATCTCTCCGGACGCCTGGGCCGCAACTGGCGCCTCAATGCGAGCTTCTCGTTGATCGACGCCGAGGTGAGCCGGGACAACACGCTGCCGGTGGGGTCGCGCCTGCTGAACATCCCGAAGGTGAACGCCAGCGCACTTCTGGTGTACGAGGCGCCTCACGCGAGCGGCGGGCGTTACGGCCTGGGCGGCG
The DNA here is from genome assembly GCA_947456915.1 of Betaproteobacteria bacterium. Classification (GTDB taxonomy): domain Bacteria; phylum Pseudomonadota; class Gammaproteobacteria; order Burkholderiales; family CAIKXV01; genus CAIKXV01. The sequence continues at coordinate 7,804 of CANGUQ010000078.1, read as the reverse complement.
GCGTCACCTACACGGGTCGGCGTCTCGGGCAGGCGCGCACGGCTGTGCAGGCGGCGGCTGGGGTACCCGAGTTCGAGTTGCCGAGCTATACGATCGCCAAGCTCGTCGCCTACTGGCAGGTATCGCCGCGGCTGCGCTTCACGCTCGACGTGGATAACGTCTTCGACCGCACGTACTACACGCAATCCTTTCAGAGCACCTGGGTGGCGCCGGGGGCTCCGCGAACGGTGATGGCAGGTGTGCAGGCCAGGTTCTAGACGGGATGATGGTTGCGCCGACCACGCCCGCGGCGATTCTGCCCGCAGTGGCCCGGCGGGCGCTGGCGGCAGCCGGCGCATCGCTCGCGAGCACGTCACGCGAGCGCACGTTCGCGCTCGCGGCCTGCCTTCTCCTGCATGCGGTGGCGCTCAGCGGGCTGTTGCGCCTGGCGCCCGCCGCGGTTGCCCCGGTACCGGTCATCGAGATGGAACTCGTCCCGGCGCAGGCGCTGCAGCCGGCAGCGGCGACGGCACGGTCCCCCGCGTCACTGCCGCAGCCACTGCCCCTGCTGCCGGCCACACCGAGGCTGGCCGCTGCGGCGGGGGATGTTCGCCCGGTGCCGTCCCCGGCTCACGTGATGGCTACGCCTGCGGCAGAGCTGCCAGCCGAGCAGCCGGCGCCAGTCAGCGCGCCGGCCGTCCTGCTGCGCGAGCCGACCGCCCCGGCACCAGTGCGCGAGTCGCCGGCAGCGGTGCCGCGGACTGCGCCGCAGGAGCTACCCGTCACCGCACCTTCTTTCGATGCTGCGTACCTTGAAAACCCGGCGCCGCGGTATCCGCCGGCTGCGTTGCGGTTGCGCGAGAGCGGACGGGTCCTCGTGTCGGTCATGGTCAGCGCGACCGGGCTTGCGGAGCGGGTCGAACTCGCGCGCAGCAGCGGCTCGCCCCGGCTCGATCAGGCTGCTCTGGAGACGGTGCGGCGCTGGCGTTTCGAGCCTGCCCGCCAGGGCGATCGAGCGGTGGCCGCGCAGGTGACCGTACCGCTTGTGTTCAGACTCGATGAGTGAACGACGATGACAACGATGGTGAGCGTGGGCTCCGCACACGGGTTGGCTGCGGTGCTGGCGCAGGCCGATGCAGTCGGTCTCGCGGCATTCGCGCTGCTGGCGATCATGTCGCTGGCAAGCTGGTACCTTCTCGTCGCGGGCGGCTTGCGGCATCGCCGCCTGCGCGCACTGGCGCGGCTTACGCCCGAAGCGTTCTGGCAGCAGCCGGCGCTGGCAGCCGCGCAGCAGGCGATGATCGATCGCGATCCTGCAGCCGATCCGTTCGCGCGGCTCGCGCTGGAGGCGATCGAGGCCACGCACCAGTACGCAGGGGCGGTCGCGCTCGAGGCCGGCGGCTGCAGCCATTCGGAGTTCCTCACCAGAGCGTTGCGGCGTTCGATCCGCGCAGCGCTGCGCGGGGTGGATGCAGGCCAGTCAGTACTGGCTTCGGTGGGCAGCACGGCGCCTTTCGTCGGGCTGTTCGGAACTGTCTGGGGGATCTACCACGCGTTGGCAGCGATCGGGGCGTCCGGGCACGCCTCCCTTGACCGGGTTGCCGGGCCGGTCGGCGAGGCGCTGATCATGACCGCGCTGGGCATCGCCGTGGCCGTGCCAGCGCTGCTCGGCTACAACGGGCTGCAGCGCTCCGGTCGCGCCATCCAGGCTGAAATGGAAGGCTTCGCGCACGACCTCCACGCGCGATTCGCGCTCGGTACCGCTGTGCGGGGCGATGACCGGCCGCGGACGGGCGCTGCGGCCAGCGCCCAGGGCTGCTGATGGGATTCGGCCTGATCGATGCGGCGCAGGAGTCCGCCCCGGTGGCGGAGATCAACACCACCCCGCTCGTCGACGTGATGCTGGTGCTGCTGATCATCTTCATCGTGACCGCGCCGCTGATGACGCAGGCAGTGAGGGTCGATCTGCCGCGGATGCAGGCGGGCGCCGACCCGAAGCAGGCGAAGACCGTCACTATCGAGATCGCTTCCGACGGGACGGTGTGGATTGACGCGCGCGCAGTGAACAGCGAGCAGCTGCGCGCACGGTTGTCCGAGTTCGGAGCGGTCGACCCACAGCCCGCGCTGAGACTGCAGGTAGACCGCGCATCACGCCACCAGGCGCTTGCCGAGGTGCTCGCAGCGGCGCAGGCGGCGGGCCTGACCCGGCTCGGATTCATCACCGACCCGCGTCCCGAGTGATTCCCGCGGAGCAACAGTCCGCCAGCTTCGGCCCTGGCCGCGCGGCACCGGAGGGCGTCTGCCGCCGGCACCCTGCGGCGTGCGATGCGCCGGTCGCGCTCAGTCCACCCTCGCGCCTGCCTGCCTGATCACTCTGGTCCACTTGATGATCTCGGAGGCGACGAACGCGCGCATCTGCGCCGGGGAGGACGGCCACGGGTCGAGCCCCTGGCTCACCAGCCGCTCGCGCAGATCGGGGATCGCCAGTGCCTTCGCGAGGTCGCCGTTGATGCGTACGACTAGTTCCCTGGCCATGCCGCTCGGGCCGACGAAGCCGTACCAGCCAATGGCGTCGAAGCTGGGTACACCGGACTCGGCGATGGTCGGCAGCTCGGGCGCGGCCGCGGAGCGCTGACCGCTGGTGACGGCGATCATCCGCAGCTTGCCTGCCTTCACGAACGGCAGCACCGCCGGCATGCTGCTGAACGACAGTTGCACCTGTCCGCCGACCAGATCGGCGGTAGCCGGAGCGGCGCCCTTGTACGGCACGTGCAGCAGTTTCGCGCCGGTGATCATCCGCAGCATCTCGCCGGTGAGGTGGCCGATGCTGCCGTTGCCCGGCGAGGCAAACGCATAGCCGTTGGGGGCCTTCTGCGAGGCGGCGATCAGCTCCTTGATGGTGTTCGCCGGCACCGAGGGGTGGATCACCACGGCGTTGGGTACGCGCACCGCAGTGCTGATGTGACTGAAGTCCTGTACCGGGTCGTACGGCATCTTCTCGAACAGTCCGGCGTTGATTGCCAGTTCGCCGGCCGAGCCCAGCAGCAGCGTATAGCCGTCGGTGCTCGCGCGCGCGACCATTTCGCCGGCGAGGTTGCCGGCGGCACCGGGGCGGTTGTCGACCAGTACCTGCTGGTTCCAGATCTCGATCAGCCGGATCGCCATCGTGCGAGCGGTCACGTCCACGCCGCCACCCGGCGCCCAGCCTACGATCAGGCGCACGGGCTTCACCGGCCACTGCGCCGCACCCTGGGCGAGCGCGCCACCGCCCGCGGTGAGCAGCAGCCACGCCGCGCAGCCGAGCGCGAAACGGCGCGGTACCGACGTGATGCGTGGCGCGGTCCAGCGCGTGCTGCGGACAGCCGTTGGCGACGGGGTGAGCGGGTGATGAAGCATTGCGGGGCGCTCCGGAGCAGGCAGTGTGTGATCACATTTACAAGCTGCCGCTACCTGCGTCAACATGCGGCCCTGCGCACGCGCGCCCGCTTGATCGATCGGACTTCTTCCATGCCTGCAGCATTGCCACCTTCCCGTATCCGCGTGCTCGACCGCGCACGCATCGCCGGCACCGACATCGAGCACGCCGCCTGCGTGCAGGCCGGGGACTGGATCTTCCTGTGCGGCATCGAAGCGAGCGATCCCGCCGCCGGGCTGATCGCGGGCGTGGCACCGCCGCCCGGGTTGCCGTTTCACGGCGCGCCGAAGCACCGGCGCGAGGCCGATGCGGTGTTCGCGCGGATGCACACGCTGCTCGAGAGCGCAGGCAGCTCGCTCGCGCACGCCTGCCGGGTCGATCAGTACTACACTACGTGGAAGGCGGTCGACCCGTACCACACGGCGCGTCGCGCCGCCTTCGGCAAGCACATCCCGCCCAGCACCTCGATCGTGATGGCCGGACTTGCCGGCGCGCCGTTCGAGATGTCGGTGTCGCTGATCGCGGTCCGCGCCGACGCCGGGCGCGCGCCGCAGCGCGTGTCCACCGATCGGCTCGGCGCGCCGGTGTGGTCGGGTTTCGCACCGGCGCTCACCAGCGGCGACTTCGTGTTCATCGCCGGGCAGATGGCGCGCGCGCCCGACGGCTCGCACGATCCGCGCGCGCACCGCTCGCCGCACTCGCTGTGGGGCGGCACCGAGATCCGCCGCCAGACCGAACACATCGTCACCGAGAGCCTCGTGCCGGCGCTGGCGGCAGCCGGCGCATCGCCCGCGGGCGCACTCAAGGCGCAGATCTACCTGCGCCACATCGACGATCTGCCGCACGTGCTCGACGTGTGGAACGCGCACTTCGGCGAGCGCTCGGTGGCGCTCACCGTGGTGCCCGCACGGGAATTCGGCCACGTCGGCGCCGACATCGAGATCAATCTGGTTGCGCTGCGCGATGGTGCGGCCGTGCACAAGCAGATCGTGTGCGCGGACGTGCCGGCGCAGTGCTGCTTCGGTGCGCCCGCGGTGCGCGCCGGCGACCTGCTGCTGCTGTCCGGGCTGGTGCCCGCCGATGCCGACGGCCCGGTCGATGGCGGCGCGGCTGCGCGCGCGTGGCCGGGCCTCGCGATCGAGACCCGCGCGCAGATGCACTGGCTGCTCGCGTGCGCGCAGACGATCTGCACCGCCGGCGGCACGTCCCTCGCCGACGTGGTGCGGGCGCAATGCTTTGCTACCGACGCGGCCGACCTGCCGGCGCTGCATCGGGAGTGGCAACTCGCCACCGGCACGGCTGCGATGCCGTTCGCGTTCGCGTGCACGCCGGCGCCGCAGGCGGTGCCCGCCGGGCGGATCACGCTGGACCTGTGGGCGTACGCGCCGTGAGGTTCATCACCGAACCGGAAGTGATGCGGCTCATCGCCGAGCCGGGCGCGCACGCCGAAGCGGTGCTCGTCATCGAGTCGGTGCTGCGCGCGCAGGCGGCCGGGCGGACGGTGCAGGCGAAGCGGGTGACCATTACTCATCCGGACCACCCGGGCCACCTGCAGCACAACGTGCGCATGCTGGCGGCGATGGTGCCGGCCGTGTGTGCAGCGGCGGTGCGGGTGTACTCCGGCTTCGGCGGCACCAACCGGTCGGAAGTGATCTGTCTGTTCGACACGACCGACATGCGGATGGTGGCCGTCATCTCCGACTGTGCCCTGCACCCGGTACGCACCGCGGCACCGTTCGCGGTCGCGGCGAAGCACCTCGCGCGCACCGATGCGCGCACGATCGGCATCGTCGGCAGCGGCCGCTACGCGCGCAGCCTCCTGCAGTCGGTGGCAGGCGTACGCACGATCGAGTCGGTGAAGGTGTACAGCCGCGATCCCGGAAACGTACGCCGCTTCTGCGACGAGATGCGGGCAGCGACGGGTCTGGCGATCGAACCTGCCGCCTCGGCACGCGCAGCGGTGCGTGGAGCCGACATCGCCATCCTCGCCACGTCCGGCAATCGCGTGGTGTTCGAGGCCGACATGCTGGAGCCCGGCATGCTGGTGCTGTCGCTGGCACCGGGCGAGTTCGATGCGGCGACCGTGCTCGCGGCACGCGTGTTCCTGTCCGCGCCGGAGCAGGCCCTCGGCGACACACCGCCGCGGCAGCCGTTTGCGGCGCTGCTGGCCGAGGGGCGGTTCACGCGCGGTGACGTCGCCGGCGATCTGTGCGAAGTGGTCGCCGGCACGAGCCCGGGACGCCGCGATGACGCCGAGGCGATCGTCTACGTGTGCCCGGGCATGGGCGTGCTCGACGCCGGCATCGGCCGCTGGGTGTACGACCGGGCACTGGCGCGCGGCCTCGGTATCGAACTGCCGTTCGGCGAGGCCTGTCACGCCGACGGGACAGCCGCCGGCTGAGGTCGCGATCGCTGCCGCGGCCGCCTCCGCGGCAGCGTTCGAGCGCGTCCGCGCCCGCCGTCTAGTCGATGGTCAGCTTCGCGGCCTCGACTGCGCGGCGGAAGCGTTCCCACTCGTCGCGGATCAGCTTGCCGAACACCTCCGGGCTGCTCGCCACCGGATCGGCGCCAGCCCGCACCATCATCTCCTGCGTCTGCGGCTCGCTCATCGCCTGTACAACGAGCGCGTTCAGGCGCGCGACGATCGGAGCGGGGGTGCGCGCGGGCACCATCAGCCCGATCCAGCCGGTGGACTGGAAACCGGGCAGCGCGGATTCATCGAGCGTGGGCACGTCGGGCAGTTGCGCGGTGCGCTTCGCACCGGCCGTGGCGAGCGCGCGCACCTGGCCCGAGCGGATGAAGGTCAGCGTGGCCGCCAGCGGCGTGACGGTGAACTGCGCCTCGTTGCTCACCACTGCGGCCACCGAGGCGCCGCCCCCCTTGTAGGGCACGTGGTTGGCATCGGTGCCGCTGGCGAGCAGGAACTGCACGCCGGCGAGGTGGCTCTGCGCGCCGACCCCGGCCGAAGCCATGTTGAGCCTGCCCGGGGATGCCTTCAGCAGGGCGACGAATTCCTTCGCGCTCTTCGCCGACAGCGACGGGTGCACGATCAGCACGTTCTGCGTCACACCGAACAGCGCCACTGGTGCGAGATCCCGGTTCGGGTCGAACGACAGCTTCTTCTGCACGAGCGGTGCGATCACCTGCGTGGCAGTGGCGGTGCTGAGCAGCGTGTAGCCATCGGGCGCGGCGCGAGCGGCGAGTTCCATGCCGATGATGCCGCCCGCTCCGGGCCGGTTGTCGACCACCACCTGCTGGCCGAGCAGGTCGGCCAGGCGCAGCGCGAGCGCGCGCGACAGCGTGTCGTTGGACGACCCCGCGCCCTGCGGTACCAGCATGCGCAGCGGCCGCTGCGGCCAGTTGCCGGTGCCCTGCGCGAGCGCACTGGCCACGCCCAGGCCGAGGCTGCAGGCGGCGAGCAGCGCGGCGGCGCCGCGGACGAACGCAGTCCGCGGGGACGATGCGATGGACATGCGGGACTTCCTCCTGCCGGACACCCTCGGGCGAGACATGCACGGGGCCGCGCCTGCGCCGAGGGTTCGACGTCGCGGCAGCACGCATTGCGTCGCCGGACGGGTTGTTCTAGTGTCGGTGACCTGAAGTTAGCACGGGCGTTCGTACATCGGGTGCAGCGCTGTCCGTGCATCGACCGGAACCGCGAGGAACTCATGGCCAGAATCAGCTACGTCGATCCGCACTGCGTGACCGATCCGCAGGTGCGCGACTGGCTCGACGCGGCGGTGCGCGCCGGCCGGCCGGGTCCGGAGAATCAGGCGATGCGCGCACACCAGCCCGACGTGATGCGCTCGTTCACGCTCACCCGCGAGATGCTGTTCGACAACGGCAACGGCGTGGTCGAGCATGCACTGAAGGAACTCACGCGCGCCTACATCGCCCACTCGATCGAGTGCGGCTACTGAAGCAACCAGGGAACCGCACGGTCCGTGCGGTCCGACGCCCCCGGCGATGAGCGCATGCGCGAGCTGCTGCAGTGGGAGAAGTCGCCGCGCTTCACGCCGCGCGAGAAGCTCGCGCTGCGCTACTGCGATGCCATCATGTACGACCCGGCGCAGGCCGACGATGCGATGTGGGCGGCGCTCAAGGCGGAATTCACCGAGCCGCAGCTGGTCGAGCTCGGTTACTGGATCGGCTTCACCTTCGGCGGGCAGCGCTGGCTGAAGACGCTCGGCGCGAAGCAGGGGGAGTACGACGCGTTCCTGCGCGAACAGCGGGGGACCTAGGCAGGCTGCGCCCTGCGCAGGCACGGCGAGCGGGATAGCTTCGCGACCGAAGCCGGATCGTAGCGGCCCGTGCCGACCGTCCGTGGTCATGCCGGCGGTGTCGCCGGGCGCGTGCGCGCGACGCGCGGCAGCGGTCCCGCCGGTCCCGCCGGTCGCGTCGGTACCGGTG
>CANGUQ010000077.1 GCA_947456915.1 Betaproteobacteria bacterium | reverse complement strand
CCCGGCACGCCGCTGCCGCCGGCTCAGTCCAGTTGCAGCGGTCCCAGCGGCGTGGGCCGTCCAGCCAGCAGCGCCTCGAGGCGCCGGGCCGTCTCCAGCAGCGCCTCGATCGTACCCAGCGTCAACTGCTGGAAGTCGTCGCCGACGCTGCGGGTCAGGAACAGATGCCCGCTCGGATCGCGTTCGATCAGGCCACGGCCGATCAGCAGGGCCACCTTGCGCCTGACGGTCTCGCGCGGAATCCCGCACGCCTCGGCTATCGACAACGCGTTGCACGGCCGCATCAGCGAGGTACGGCGCGCCTCGTCGTCGAGCGCCACTTCCGGATTGGACTGGTCGTTCAGCCACGCCTCGACGTTGCGGTGCGCGATCTCCCCGAGCACGATCGCACTCACCATGTCGCCGCTGAACTCGCGATAGATCCCGCTCAGCAGCGGCACCGTGAACTGGGACAGCGCGAGCGAGATGCGCGCACGGTTCGCCTGGAAGCCAGGATGCTCGGCGAGCGTGCGAGCGGAGGATGCCCTGCGGGCTGGAGCGTGACCCGCCCTCGGGCGCGATGGACGGGGAGCGGAACGACGAGGCATGCGGGCTGGCGGGTGGGGCGCCGGGAGTTCAGGCGTTCTGGAGTCGGCATCGATACGACAGCAGCCCCGGCCGGCCGGCGCGGCGTGGCCGATATCAGGATCGGGATGATGCAGCGACGGCACCTCCGCCGGCCACATCGGGTACCCAGATCGGGCATTCGAGGCCACGGCAGCCAGCTCGGTGCACGACTATGATGAACGCACGGGAGAGCGTAGCATGCATGTGCTTGCCCGCGACTCGAACCCGTCCGCGAGCCCGAACGATGAATCAGCCCGCCGCACGACCACTCGCCGTCATCCTTCTCCTGCCACTGCTGGGAGCGAGCGTCCCTGCCCTGGCGCAGCAGGTCCGCGGGGTGAATCCCGCCGAGATCGACAGCCGCTTCGACGTGATCCTCAAGCAGGTCGCACTCGAGCCGGCCGGTACGCTGCGTACCCTCACGTTCAAGTACGACTACAGGCTGAACGACCGGTGGGGCCTGAATTTCGAGCTGCCGGTGGATGCCCGGCTGTCGCAGCCCGGGATCACCGCCAGCGGCACGGGCGACCTGTTCGCCCGCGCCCGGTGGATCGTGCCGACCGGCGCCTGGACCTATGGCGTTGCGGCCGAGACCGTGCTGCCGACGGCGAGCAGGGATGAACTCGGCACGGGCCGCTATCAGGCGAACGTGAGCGGGCTGGTGGTGCGCGCCTTCTCGGCGCGCTTCATCGCCGCGGCCGTGCTCAAGCAGACCACCTCGCTCGGTGGCGACTCGGCGCGCGCGAAGTTCAGCAACACCGAGATGCGCTTCATACCGGTATTCATCCTTCCCGACGGCTGGGCTGTCACCGGAGAACTGCGCCAGACCTGGGAGCACACGGCCGACCTGAGCTGGCAGCGGGCCGAGGTCACGCTGAACAAGCAGTTCGACGCGCGCTGGGCAGGATCGCTGTCGGCGAGCCGCGACTCGGGCGACCGCAAGGATCGCGGCGCGCTGTCGGTCGCGGTCAAGTACTTCTTCTGACTGCGCGGCGCGGGTGCCACGCCCCGCGCGGACCGCCGCGGGGCATCGCCGCTGCGCCCCGTGCGACGACGGCGAATACAATGATGACTTCCGGCCGCATTCGCCCGGCCGCTTCGGAGCATCACCATGACCACGTCACGTTTCCCGATCCGCAGCCTGCTGGCGATCACCACGGCCGCTGTTGCCCTGGGCCTTTCGGCCCTTCCCGCTCCGGTTGCGGCAGCTGATTCCTCGGCCACCCTCACCCGCCTGCGCGACACCGGAGTCATCCTGCTCGGCCACCGCACCGATTCGGCGCCCTTCTCCTTCGTCGGCGAGCAAGGTCGACCCATCGGGTATTCGGTCGACCTGTGCGAACGGGTGGTCGCGGTGCTGCGCGAGTCGCAGAAGCTCCCGTCGCTGCGCGTGCAGTGGGTACCCGTCACCTCCGCCAACCGGATCGACGCGGTCACCTCCGGCAAGGTCGACCTGGAATGCGGCACCACCAGCGCCACGCTCTCCCGCCAGGAGCGCGTCGATTTCTCGAACCTGATCTTCGTCGACGGGGCCGGGCTGCTCGCGCGTGCCGACCGCGGGGTCAAGCGTCTGTCCGACATGGCCGGTCGACGCGTCGCGGTCACGGCAGGCAGCACGACCGTCGACGTGATGCGACAGGCGTTCAAGGAGCGCTCGATCAGCGTCGAACTGGTCGTCGTGAAGAACGAACTGGACGGGCTCGCAGCGGTCGAGACGGGCAAGGTCGATGCCTACGCGAACGACCGGATCGTCCTGCTCGGACTCCTGCGCAAGCTCAAGGGGGGTGTGGACTTCGTCCTGGTCGACGAGGATGCATCGATGGAACCCTACGCACTCATGATGCGGCGCGACCCGGCATTCCGACTCGCCGTCAACCGGGCGCTGTCACGCATCTATCGCTCGCAGGCGATCGTCGAGATCTACGACGCATGGTTCGGCGTGCTCGGAGCACCCGGCCCGCTGCTCGCGGCGATGTACTACCTCAACGCGACCCCGGAGTGACGCGATGCCCGTCATCATGTCCCGTCTGTTTGCCGGAATCGTCCTGATCGCAGTCACGCTGCTGTCCGGGTGCGCGAGCGTCGGCGGCCCCGCGGGCCCGTCCGGGGACGGCACGGTCGTGCGGATCGCCGAACGGACCGAAGCGAGCGGTGCCGGAAGGGCAGTCGGGGCCGTCGGCGGCGCGGTCGTCGGTTCGATCATCGGCGGTCAGTTCGGCGGCGGCTTCGGACGGACGGTTGCCGCGACGACCGGAGCCGTCGGGGGTTCGATCGCCGGCAGCAGCCTCGGCGGTCGCGTAGGCCAGCATCTGGTGTGGGACCTGACCATCCGGTTCGAGGATGGCATCGAACGGACGCTGACCGTGAAGGAGCGTCCTGCGGTACGTTCCGGAGATCGGGTGTCGGTGCGCGAGGGTCAGGTCACGCGGCGCTGAGGCGCGCCGGACACCCCGCACAGCGAGCGATCGCGGGACGCTCGCGCGGGGTGCTCCGAAGACGCAGAGCCACGCTGCTGCGGCGGGAACAGCGCGAGCCCCGGCACCACGTCTCAACCTGCCCGAAGTGCGGCGCCCGCCCGGGCAAGCGCCGCGGCGATCCCCGCCAGATGTCCCGGGTCCGGCTCCGGCCAGTCCTCCCCCGCCGCGTGCAGCCGCGCCACCGCCAGCGGCCCGAGCAGAGCCTCGCGCCGGAACTCCACCTGCAGCGCACCCACGCGCGGCCGCTGCAGCGCGCGCAGCCGCGCGCCGTAGTGCACGGTCTCGAAGGCCCCCTTGTAGGGACGGTTGAGCAGGATGTGCTCCTGCGCTGCGCCGTCCGAACGAGCGAACGCCTCGGCCCACGCCGCCGCCACGCGCCGCAACTCGCTGCCCGCGAGCGAAACCGGCTCGTCCAGCGCATCACCGCTCTCGTCGCCGCGGTTGCCGAGGTTCGCCACCGGCGGCAGACGGTCGGCGGCGGAGCGCTCGATGACGATGGCACCGTCGCCGCGCACCTTCGTGTTCATCGTGTCGTGCAGGCTGATCAGATGCAGTGGCGCGGCGTGATCGCGTTGCGCCAGCACCGTCTGCAGCACCTCGTCGCAGCAGGCACGGTAGCGCTGCACGGTGCGTGCCGCCACCTCGCCGAGCGTCTCGCCCAGCGCCTGCCACGCCTGCGGCGAGGCAGGCTCGGGCAGTACGTCCTCGCCGCTGAAGGTGATCGGACGCACCGAGTCGATGCCGGCAAAGCTCACCGTCTCGCCGGCCCGCTGCCGGGCGAGCCGCGCGTGGAACTCGCGCAGGTCACTCATCGGATCGCGCGGCGGGGCGCGGTTGGGATCGAACACGAGCCGCGAGACCGGATTGCGCACGTACACGACGTGCGGGTCCGCCTGCACCCACGCGCGGCCCAGATCGTCGGTGATCCGGTCAGAGAAGTCGCACTGCTTGCGCAGCGTGAGCGTCGGTGCGATGAACGGCTGCAGTTCGGCCGGAAACGCTGCGCTCGCGTGCGGCCCGAGCACGATGGTATCGATGTGCGCAGCCGCACGGGCGAACGCCGCGCGTCCGCGGCCCTGCCAGAGCACGAGTTCATCGAAGTCGAAGCGCTGCCCGGCGTGGATCCAGAGAAGAGAAGCGGACATGGTTTCCTCTAGCGCAGCGTGGCCAGCGCGAGCCCCACGCCGACGGACACGGTCGAGTAGATCAGCGCCGGCAGCAGGAACGAGTGGTTGATGACGGCAGCACCGATGCGTGTCGAGCCGGTCTGGTCCATCTCGACCGAGGCGATCTGCGACCCGTTGGTAGGCAGGAAGAACACCCCGATGACGGCAGGCCACATGGCCGCCAGCACGGCCGGCGACAGGCCGAGGGCGATGCCGATCGGAATGATCGCGAAGGTGGCGCTCGACTGGCTCGTCGTGATGGCAGCGACGGCGAACAGCGCGAAGGCGATCATGATCGGCGTCTGCCGGGCCAGCTCGCCCAGGCCACCGACGATCATCTCCTCGTTGGCCGCGATGAAGGTATTGGCCATCCACGCCACGCCGAACAGCGCCACCACCGCGACCATCCCGGAATCGAACAGCGGGCTCTTGACGATGTCGCCGGCCTTGATGCGGCACAGCGCCGTGATCAGAGTGGCTGAGGTGAAGATCGTGATCTGGATCAGCTGCGACAGGTCGACTTCGATCACCGTGCCCTTGGACAGCACGTGCGGCCGCAGCTCCTCGAAGATGCCGGCGCAGACGATGAAGACCACGCCAGCCAGGAAGATCAGCGCCGAGCGTCGGCCCTCGGGCGTGACCGGCTTGCCCGTGCCCTCGGCCACCGGCGGCGCGAGCTCGCCGGCAGCCACCCGGCGCTGGAACTCGGGGTCATCGGCCAGTTCCCTGCCGCGCCGGTTCATCACGAACGCACCGGCGAGAATGGCGACGATGGAGGCCGGCACCGTGATCGCGAGGATGTCGGTGATCCTGAAGCCGAGCGGCGCGAGCAGTCCGACCATTGCCGCCGTGGCGGCCGACACCGGGCTGGAGGTGATCGCCAGCTGCCCGGCAGCGGCAGACAGCGCCAGCGGCCGCTCGGGCCGCACCCCGTTGGCATAGGCCACCTCGTAGATCACCGGCATCAGCGAGTAGTAGACGTTGCCCGTGCCGGCGCCGGCGCAGAAACCGTAGGTGGTCAACGGCGCGACGTAGGTGATCTGCCGCGGAAAGCGCCGGATCAGCTTCTGCGCAATGGCGACCAGATAGTCGATGCCGCCGGCGAGCTGCATCGCGCCGGCAGCCGTGACCACGGACATGATGATCAGCATCGCGTTCACCGGCACGCTTCCCGGCGCGATCCCGAACAGCAGCACGAACGCGAGCACGCCCACCGCGCCGAACAGGCCGATGGCCATGCCCTTGTAGTGCACGCCCACGGCGATCAACCCGATCACCATCAGGCCCTGAATCACTATCGTCACCGATTCCACTGCGTACTCCTCGAACGAGAATCAGGTCGGCGGTCGCGCTGGTGGCTTGTACCACTGAGCCTGCGGCACGACCACAGCGCTGGCCGGCTGGCCGACGAAGTGCGGCGACATGATCTGCACCCCGTTTTCGTTGAATACGTCCTGGATGGCCGCGTGCAGGGCCGACTGGATCGCCACGCGCTCGGTCGCGTTCTCGATGCCGACGAACAGTTCGTACTCGACGTAGAAGTCCGTCAGCGCGCGCTGGTAGACGTAGGGCGCCGGCTCGTGCTGCACCCGCGGCGTGCGCCGCGCCGCTTCTTCCAGCATCGCGTGCACCTGGCGCCACGGCGCGTCGTAGCCGATCGTGACCTTGACCGTCAGCAGGGTGCCGCGCGTGCCGCCCAGCTTGGAGTAGTTGTGGATCGGCGAGGAGATCAGCACCGAGTTCGGGATCGTGATCTCCTCGTTGCGCACGTTGGTCACCTTGATCGCGAGCGAGGCGACTTCGGTGACGACGCCCTGCACGCCGTTGATCTCGACGAAGTCGCCGGTGCGCAAGGCACGCGAATAGATCACCACCAGCCCGCTCATCGCCTGGGTCACCAGGCCCGACGAGCCGAGGGTCAGCATCACGCCTGCGAGCACCGACAGACCCTTGAACGCGTCGCTGCTGGACCCTGGCAGGTACGGATAGGCGATCGCGATACCCAGACCCCAGACGATGACCGTGACGATACGGCGCGTGGCGGTGGTCGTCTCCTGGTGCATGAACGGGATCACCAGCCGTCCCTGCTGCACCGCGTTGAGGAAGTAGCCGAGAACGTCGGCCAGGGCACGGGTGAGCAGCAGCACGATGAGCACGGTGACCACACCCGGCAGGCCCTCGAGCACGCCCTGAGCGACCCAGGCCAGTCTGCCCCGCAGCCAGCCGTCCATCTCCTCGGCCAGCGGTTGCGTAGCGGCAAAGCCGGCCAGCACCAGCCGCAGCCACAAGTAGCCGAGCAGGAACAGGACCAGCCACTGCACCAGCTGGATCGTGCCCATCGCCAGCCGCGCCAGCAATTCGCGCCAGTCGACACCGGCGCGCCGCGCCGCCATGCGATCGCGCACCGCCTCGAGCCAGCGCACCGCGCGGCGCGTAGCGGCGAATGCGCTGCGCACCAGCAGCAGCAGGCCGAGCGTGACTGCGGCCGCCTTGACCAGACCCAGCAGCAGCAGCGGACCGTCGCGCGCGTCGTGCCACGCGCGGCGCGCCTGCTCCAGCCGCTCGAGGGTCTGCTGCGCCAGCGCCTCGAGCGTCTGCCCGCGCATGCGGTCGACGTCGCCTTCGTGCACTGCAAACAGCCTCGTGTCCCCGAGCATGAACTGCACGCCCCGCATGCCCTGGAACTCGAACGACAGCGCGCGCAGCGGCAGATCCATCGCCGAGTCGGGCAGATACCGGATGCGCGCCAGCGCCTGCTCGACGCGCCGCTGCGGCGCGACGCCGGCAATCACCGCACGCAGGGTGACGATGTCGCGGTTGAGCAGGCGCAGCGTCGCGGTTTCGACTTCGCGCCCTTCGCTGGCGGCGTCGGCAGCAGCCTCGGCCGCAGTCGGCGCCATGGCCGTGGCATCGGGCCTCGCTGTCGTGGCCGCCCGGGCGCCTGCGCCCGGCCAGAGAGCGGCGATCGCGACGAGCAGCGCAAGCGCGAGTGCGCGTGCCTGCGACCACGGATCGCACCGCTGCGCACGCCGCCGTGAGCGGCGCGACGGGCAGCCGTCAGCGCGGGCGCGATCGGCGGCCCGGCCCCGCGTGCAGTCGACGGCCCGGGAACCGGTGCGGTCTGCAGACTCGGTGGCAGGAGCGCAATGCGGCTTGCTCATCGGTACGGGCCCCGTGTCGTGATTGACGCGCCGCAGTGCCGGGCGGGCCTGGCGGTCGCCTGCGCCCGGCTGCTGCGCGAATTCGATCTGGCGAGTATGAACATGACGGCGGCGGACTGCACGATCGGGTTTCAGGGGTGCAGGGCGGGCAGACCGGGGCGTGCGCGGCGAATGCGAGCCCGAGCCGCTGCTGCCAGTCCGCGCACACGCCGGCGGCAGCCGGCACGGCCGTCGTGGCGCGGCGACGGCCGCCGTGAAAAGCCGCGAACGCGCTAGCGCTCACTGCCCGCCCATGCGCAGCGTGCCGCTCTCCTGCCGCGGCTTGCACTCCTTGAACGTCGCGAGGTGAGCGCCGACCACGTCCTGCACCTGGCCACCGAAGGCGACGCCCAGCTTCATCGCGAGGTCGTTGCTCTTCTGACCACCGTGGCGCTCGAACGGATCCATGCGCAGGTTGAAGATCAGCGAACTGGGCCGGTGGTAGTCGAAGAACCCCTCGCGCGTCATGAAGTGCGACTTCCACGGCCCGAAGCGCACGGCGGTCAGCTTGTTCTCGTCGTAGTAGATGACCGAGTTGCGCGCCGAGGGCGCCTCGCCGGTCCAGTGCGCGAGGTTGTCGACCCCGTCGATGCAGACCTTGTCGCGCGCCTTGAGCCGGCCGCGCACGTCGCCGTAGCCCGCGGCCGCCGCCAGCGTGGTGAACATGTCCTCGTGGGTCTGGATGCCGTTGGAGATCCTGCCCTTCGGGATCCGGGCGGGCCAGCGCACCAGCATCGGCACGCGCACGCCGCCCTCCCACGTGGTGGCCTTCTCGCCGCGGAACGGAGTGGCGCCGGCATCGGGCCACCACGAAACCATCGCACCGTTGTCGGTGGTGTAGACGACGATCGTGTTCTCGGCGATCCTGAGCTCATCGAGCAGCTTCAGCAACTCGCCGACGTGCCCGTCGTGCTCCATCAGGCCGCTGCCGTAGACGTCGAACTCGCTGGAGATATCGCTTGCGAGATGCCTCGAAGCGGGCTTGAGGTGGGTGTAGATGTGCATCCGGCTCGGATTGAACCAGGCGAAGAACGGCTGATTTGCCTGCGCGGCGCCGGTGATGAACTTCCTGGTGCGGTCGAGGAATTCCTCGTCCACGGTCTCCATGCGCTTGGTCGTCAGCGGGCCGGTGTCGTTGATCTTCTGCCTGCCGACCCTGCCGAAACGCGGGTCCACCGTCGCGTCGTCTTCCTGCGTGGCGACGCTGTCGAGCACGCCGCGCGGACGGTAGCGGGCGTTGAAGCCCGGATCCTTGCTCCAAATGCGAAGATCGGGCTCTTCCTCCGAGTTGAGGTGGTACAGGTTGCCGAAGAACTCGTCGAAGCCGTTGACCGTGGGCAGATGGCTGTTGCGATCGCCCAAGTGGTTCTTGCCGAACTGCCCGGTGCGGTAGCCCAGTTCCTTGAGGATGCGGCCCAGCGTCGGGTCGCGCTGGTCGATGCCCACGGGCGAGCCGGGCAGTCCCACGGTAGTCATGCCGGTGGGGATGGGCAACTGCCCGGTGATGAAGGCAGCGCGCCCGGCGGTGGAACTCGGGTGCCCGTAGTGGTCGGTGAACAGGATGCCCTCGCGGCCGATGCGGTCGATGTTGGGCGTGGGCACCATCATCCCGTGGCTGTAGATGCCGAGGTTGGCGTAGCCGATGTCGTCGGCCATGATGACGAGAATGTTGGGCCGTTGCGGTGTCTGCGCGTGCGCGGGCAGCGTCACCCGTGCGCAACAGGCCCTCGCTGCCGATGCCACCCACGCGGCCGGCCGGGAAGCGCACCGCCGCCGGCTCTCCCGGTGGCACGCGAGGCCGACGCCGCAGGATCGCATCGTCAGAAGTTGGCGGTGAGGCCTACACCGGCGGTGGTCCAGGGCTGCGTTCCCTGCGGGGCGATCGCCTTCAGGCCCGCACCCGGCAGGTTACGGGAGACGAACGCGCTCACCACCAGCCTGGGGTTGATCACCCGCACGTACTGCAGGTAGATCTCGTCGGAGAGTTTCGCCACGGGTACGCCGACCAGCAGTCCGTTCGCCGTGAAGCGTGCGCCCTGGCCGAACTGGACCGGGCTGTTGACCTGATCGGCCGAGATCTGCACGTACTGGAACTGGATGATGTCCTGCGCCGAGAAGTAGGCATCCAGCGTGAAGCGACGCGCGCGGATGTTGGAATTGAGCCACGCGTACGCGCCATTGGCGCCGAACCACCAGTTGGTGAGGCCGTTGCCCCAGAACATCGGGTCGAACCGCTCGTAGGTCGCGGTGCCGGGCTTGTCGCCGCTGAACCGGGCGAGGTGATAGCTGAATCTGGGTGCGAACGGCAGCTTCTGCCCCCACCAGCTCGCGCCCACCAGCCACGCTTGCGCGCGCATCGGATCGGTCTGGCCGCTCGCGCGCGTGATGTCGTTGCGCTGCTGCGCGAATTCGGCGCGAAACCCCAGCGTCGGAATGCCCGGCACGAGACCGGCGACATCCGCCCAGCCGTGCAGCGTCTCCAGTCCCTCGCGGCCCTTCTCGATGAACCGCAGGGGCGCGAGGCTGCCGGGGTAGATCTGGTTCGAACGCGGCACCGTGAACCACGACAGGCCCACCTTGCCCATCTGCGGCCTCGCCCACTCGGCGAACACGCCCTGCACGCGCGTGTCGGTACGGCTCTGCGCGGCCTCGTCGGGCTCGAGCATGAAGGCACCGCCAGTGACTTCGCCGCTGCTCACGCGCGCGAGCAGCGTCCGGGCCCAGGCCCGGCGCTGCGTCGATGCCCCGCCGCCCCACGAGAAACCGTTCGCCGACCCCATCGCCAGCAGCATGCCCGTGCCGAGCGTGAACGGCTGGCGACCTCCGGACACGTCGTAGCGCAGGCTGCCCAGATCACCGCGAAAACCCAGCATCGCGGAACCGAAGCGCACCGCCCTGCCGTCGACGTAGTCGAAGGCGTCGGCGCCGAACGTGTTCGTCGCTCCGACCGACACGGCGCCGTAGGCCTCGGTACCGCCGCCCATGTTCATGCGACCGTCGAGCCTGGGGTGCAGCCACAGTTCCGTGAAGCTGCGGTTCCTGTCGAAGGTCGGCGCCGAGGCGGCGGCCAGGTTCCACCAGGCACCGCTCATCGCATAGAACGCGGTGTAGGTCTCCAGCCCCGCTCGCAGCTCCGCGTCGTCCGACTTCCACGACCACAGCGGCGGCTGCGCCTGCTGGGCCTCGACACCGCCCGCCGCGACGACGAAGGCGGCAGCGAGCAGAAGACGGTGGCAGAGGCGATCACGCATCATCGTTCGAAGATCCTACCCGAAATGGTCAGCCTCGGACTCTAAACAAAAGTCTCGATGGCGTCCTCGCGCCACTGCGAGAGGCTACCCACTTCGGGTAACCCACGGCGCCTGCGGCGGATCGACGGTGCACGAGCAACAGGCACGGCGGGCGGGTGTGCGCGGGTCGCGGCCGCTGCACTGCCGGAACGCGCCGACCAGCGCTTCGGCAGTGCCGATCGCGATGGTATGATCATTGGCGATTTCGAACACCGCAGTTGTGCTGCCCGGCAGCATCCGACAGCCCGGGCCGCGGCAGCCGGAACACCATCGAGAACATCGTCGGGGCGTGATCATCGTGTTCGAACGAACGACCAGCGACGGCGGGACTCACTCGACCGATCGCTCACCGGGTGCGATCCGGTCGACCCGCGACACGCCTCGCGCAGCCGCGGCGTGCCGCAACGCCCCGCAGACCGGAACGCGCCAGAGGGGGCGTGTCGCGCTGGCCATGGCCATGCTGGTGGCGGTGCTGCACAGCGCAGGCTGCAGCAGCGTACCGCCGCAGCTGCGCCTCGCGTCGACCGCGCTCACTGCAGACGAGACCAGCCCGCTCGGCCGCGCCGGCTCGCTGCTGCTGTCCAGACAGCCCGATGCACCGGCCGGAGTGCAGGGGGCCGGCGCCGGCGAGCAGACGCCGGACTCGGTCATCGTGCCGCTCGCGAGCGGGGCCGATGCGATGGCCGCACGCCTCATGCTGATCGAGCGCGCCGAGCGCAGCGTGGACCTGCAGTACTACATCTTCCGTGCCGACGCGAGCGGCCGCGCGCTGCTGGCGGCGCTGCAGCGCGCCGCCGCGCGTGGCGTGCGCGTGCGGCGGATGCGCGATGCGTGGGGCGAGCGGCCGGATGCGGAGACGCTGCAGGCGCTCGCGGCGCAGCCGGGGAGCGAGAT
>CANGUQ010000076.1 GCA_947456915.1 Betaproteobacteria bacterium | reverse complement strand
CGTGGTGATCGGGGTCGACACCGGCCTGCTGCACCTGGCCTCTGCGGTCGGGGTACGCTGCATCGGCATCTACGTGGCGACCGATCCGGCGCGCAACGGGCTCTACCCGCCGAGCGTCGGCGTGAATCTCGGCGGGCCGGGGTGTGCTCCCTCGGTGGTCGAGGTCCTCGCGACGGTACAGCAAGTGCGGCGGCGCGCGTCGCCGCCGGCCAATGGCAGGGACATCGCCGTCCCTGGCGCGCCGTGAGCGTTGCGATGCGGTCACGAGCCTGTGGCACCGCGCTGCGCCGAACGATGCAGCACGCGCTGCATCGCGCAGGTGTCGGTGCGAGCCGCGGTACCGATGTGCTGCGCCGGGCGCAGTGCGTCGTAGTGAGGCGGGAACGATGAGCGCACCGCGCACACTGCCTATCGGTCGCAGGCTGTACACGCTCGGGCTGTGGCTCGCCGGACCGCTCGTGCTGCTGCGCCTGCTGTGGCGCTCGCGGGCGCAGCCCGAGTACCGACTGCACCTGCGCGAGCGTTTCGGCATCTACCGCAGTCCATCGGCACCGGCTGCCTCGGCCGCCACAGCGGGGGCACCCGTGTTCTGGCTGCACGCGGTCTCGGTGGGCGAGACGCAGGCGGCGCGGCCGCTGGTGGAGGGGCTGCGTGCGCGCTTTCCCGGCGCGCGGATCGTGCTCACGCACATGACCCCGACCGGCCGCGCGCGCGCGGCCGAGCTGTTCGCAGGCAGCGTCGAGTCGGTGTATCTGCCGTACGACTTTCCGTTCGCGGTGCGCCGCTTCCTCGCCCACTATCGGCCGGCGCTCGGGCTGGTGATGGAGACCGAGATCTGGCCGAATCTGGTCGCCCAGTGCCGCGCCGCAGGCGTGCCGCTGCATCTGGTCAACGCACGGCTGTCCGAGCGCTCGGCGCGGCGCTACCGCCGGTTTCCGCTGCTGGCAGCAGACGCGCTGCGCGGCTTCGCCAGCGTGCTGGCGCAGACCGAAGGCGATGCCGAACAGCTGCACGCGCTGGGTGCGCCGAAGGTCAGCGTGACCGGCAACGTGAAATTCGACGCCGAGCCCGACGCAGCGCAGATCGCGCAGGGGCTCGACTGGCGCAGTCGCTGGCCCGGGCGCAGCGTGTGGGTGGCCGCCAGCACGCGCGACGGCGAGGAGGCGCTGATCATCGACGCGCTGCGCCGGGTCACCGCCCCCGATGCGCTGCTCGTGCTGGTGCCGCGCCATCCGCAGCGCTTCGACGACGTCGCGGCGCTGCTCGAGCGTAGCGGGTTGCGCTACGTGCGCCGCAGCGACCCCGGTGCCATCGAGGCTGCGGCCTCGACGCGGATCGGTGTGCTGCTCGGCGATACGCTGGGCGAGATGATCGCGTGGTACGCAAGCAGCGATCTCGCATTCGTCGGCGGCAGTCTGCTGCCCTTCGGCGGGCAGAACCTGATCGAGCCGTGCGCGCTTGCGCGTCCAGTGCTGATCGGGCCGCACACGTGGAACTTCCGCGAGGCAGCCGAGCAGGCGGTGGCCTGCGGTGCGGCGTTGCGCGTGGAGGATCCGGCCGATCTCGCGGCGGCGGTGAGCGCGCTGCTGTTCGACCGCGAGCGGCGCGCGGCGATGAGCAGCGCGGCACTGGGCTTCGCGCAGGCGCACCGGGGTGCAACCGCGCGAACGCTCGATCGCGTTCTGGGAGCTGCGGGCGCAACCGGGGCCATTGCCGCTGCCGGCGGCAGATGATCGGGCTGCGGCGCGGCACGCCGCAGGTCCATGCCTGGCGCCGCGGCGCCCGGGCTGTTCGCTAGCGCCCGAACAACCCGCGCAGCACGCCGCCGACCCCCTCCTTGATCACGTCGGTCACCGTCGGTGCGGCCGGCGCGGTACTCTGCCCGGCGGGAGGCGCACTGCCGTCAGCCGCAGCAGGCGTGCCACGACCCGATGCGGCGCCACCCTGGCCTTCGGCGAGCATCAGCATCGCACCGGTGCGCTGGCGCACCTTCACCGCATAGATCTGTTCCCAGGTGATCTTCGGGTCGGTGGGTCGGGGCGGATGCACGACGTTCAGTTCGTCGCCGTAGCCAGCGAACATCACCATCGGGGTCTCGCTCTGCCTGATGACTTCGGCAGGTACCGTGCACTCGGTCGTCGCAGGCGGCAGGATCACCCGCTCCCTGATCAGGCGCGCCACTTCCGGCGGCGAAATGTAGGTCTGCATGGCCCAGCCCATGTCGGCGATCTCGCTCGAGGACCAGAGCACCATGTCCTCCGTGCGCGGGTTGCTGCCCACCGACGACATGAAGTAACCAGTCGCGTTCGGAATCGCCGCCCACTGCACGGACATGCCTCCGCCGGTGGTGCGGCGCACCGGCTGGAACGCGGGCGCGGGCATGAAGTCGACGCGGTCGGGTACGCTGAACCGGATGTCGGGTGAGTAGTTGCCCTTGACCTGATGCTCGCCGACCAGCGAGGCGCTGGCCGGGACCGACATCTTCGTCTCCACGTTCGGCCACTCGCCATAGGTCCTGCTGCCGCCGAACGACGGGCCGCGCGCGATCTGCACGCGCACGGAAGGAAATTTCGGAACCTGCCCGGCGGCGATCTTGGCGAAGTCGATGATGATCGGCTGTCCCGCGCGGGTCTGCTCGCCGCAGCCCCAGTAGATCAGCATGCGGCCCTTGGGTTTCTCGAAATTCTCCGGCGGCTCTTCGGGGCTGCGCTCGCGCGGTTCGCGTGGCGGCGTGCGCGGGGTGAGCAGCGGCAGCGACGGGCCCATGTTCATGCCCGTCGGGATCTCGTGTGCAGCGCGCGGGTCGCCGCTCGCGCTGCGGCTCGAGCCAAGCTGCAGCAGCATCGTGCGCCCGCTGGAGGCACCCGGCATCGCTCCGCCGAGCAGGCCGCCGAGCAGGCCGGCGCCCGCGCCGCCGCCCGGCATCCCGGCAAGGCCGGCGTTGGTTTCGGCACTGACCCAGTAGACGGCGATCGGCGGGGTGACCTTCTGCTGTATGGTCTGGGCGGGAACCGCTGGCGACAGCAGCACGCTGCCCGCACCGAGGGCAGCGGCGCAGGCGAGACCGAGCGGGCGAACGGTCGATTGAACACGCATCGCGATTCCTCCGAAAATCCGATTGGTCATTATAGAACCCAAGCGCGCGGGTCTGCGCGATGCGCGCCCGCGAGGACCGCGGTGGCCGCGGGCCGCTGCCCGATGTTTCTGCCGGCCGGCACTGCGCCAAGTTGCCCTTGCTGCGCGTCATCGCGACGGCGCAACCTGGTGGCCTCGACGCGGCGCTGATCGAAGCCGCACTCGGCAGCGTGACCGACGCGGCTGCCGCGAGGGTGGTGGCGACGGCGCCCGTACTGTTCGAGGGCGCGTCACCCTGATCCGCGCGCCACAGGCGAAGCACCCCTCGAAAAAGGGGCCCGAAAAAGGGGCCAGGCCCCTTTTTCGGTGGTGAGAAAAGGGGCCTGGCCCCTTTTTCGGTGCGTCCGTTACCGCGGGGATTGTCATGCCGGCGAAACATGCGGCTCGTAACCTCGGGGACATGGTTTCGTCATCTTCCGATGGGGGACATGGGTGAACTCGACGGGGAGAACATGAGCGCGCTGTCTCGACGGCCGGGTACGAGGTGGGGGTCGGCTGCGGTGCTCGCCGCGCTTGCCGCTTCGCTGGCGCAGGTGCCGGTGGCGTCGACGGCCCGCGCACAGGCTGCACGCACCGACTTTCCGTCGCGCCCGGTACGGGTGATCGTGCCACTGGCTCCCGGCGGTGGCAGCGACATCGTCGCGCGCATCACCGCGGCGGCGCTGGGCGAGGCGTGGGGGCAGACGACGATCGTCGACAACCGGCCCGGCGCCGGCAGTTCGATCGGTACGGCGATCGCGGCCAAGGCACAGCCCGACGGGCACACCGTGCTGATCTCCAGTTCCTCGATCGCCATCACGCCGGCGCTGTACAGGGACCTGCCGTTCGACGTGAAGCGCGACTTCGCGCCGGTGACGCTGCTCGCGAGCCAGCCCAGTGTGCTCGCCGTCAACGGGGCAGTATCGGCGGCGACGGTGAAGGAGTTGATCGCGTTCGCGCGTGCTCAGCCGGGCAGGCTCGCCTACGGCTCGGCGGGACCGGGAAGTGCCACGCACCTGGGCTCGGAACTGTTCCGGGTGGCGGCCGGCATCGAGCTGCTGCACCTGCCGTACAAGAGCGCCGGACTCGCCACCAACGCACTGCTCGCCGGAGAGGCGCAGGTGCTGCTCACCAACATGGCGAGCGTGCTGCCGCACCTGAAGGGTGGCAAGGTGCGTGCGCTCGCGGTGACCAGCCTGAAGCGCTCGCCGCTCGCCCCGGAGATTCCGACCCTCGCCGAATCGGGGCTGCCGAGGTTCGAGTACCTGACCTGGTACGGCATGTTGGTACCCGCGGCCACGCCGAAGACGCGTGTCGACCAGCTCTACCGCGACACGGCACGGTCGATCCGCATGCCGCAGTATCTGGAGCGCTTCACCCAGCAGGGACTGGACGTGATCGCCACCGCGCCGGCCGAGTTCGGGCGCTTTCTCGCTGCGGAGATCGGGCAGTGGGACACGGTCGTGCGCAAGGCAGGCATCAAGGTCGATTGACGCGCCGCGGGCGTCAGTCCGGCGGCTGCGCCTCGATCACCTCGCGCGCGAGGCGGGTGGCTTCGACGCCTGCCGGCATGCCGCAGTAGACCGAGGCGTGCAGGATCGCCTCGCGGATCTCCGCCGCGGTGAGCCCGTTGTTCAGCGCCCCCTGCACGTGCAGCTTGAACTCGTGGCTGCGATTGAGCGCCATCAGCAGCCCCAGATTCATCAGGCTGCGCTCGCGGCGCGACAGCTCGGGGCGTGTCCAGACGCTGCCCCAGCAGAATTCGGTGACCATCTGCTGCATCGGTTCGCCGAAGGCATCCGACCCTCGGGCCAGCTGCGCATCGACGTAGTCGTGACCGAGCACGTCGCGGCGTACCGCGAGACCGTCCTGATAGCGTTTCTCGTCCATGCCTGCGGTGTCCTCGCCTGTTCGTGGATCGTTGCTCGGCGCGGTGGCAGCGGCTGCGCGATCATCGCCGGCATCGGCGCCACGCGCGTGCGGGCAGCCGCCACGGCTGCGCGCACGACCCACAGCGGCAGCGCGCAGGCGAAGGCCGCGAGTGCCGGTGTCGCGTCCTCGGGCGCACTCACTCCGGCCGCAGTCCCGCCTGCTCCGCCACACGCAGCATCGTCTTCGCCTGCGCGTCGATGAAGGCGCGGAACTCCTCGGGCGTGTTGCCCACCGGCTCGATGCCGCGCTCGGCGAACGCAGCTTCGACCTCGCCCACGCGCAGGATCTTCGCCACTTCGCGGTGCAGGCGCTCGATCAGCGCCGCCGGCGTCTTCACCGGCGCGAGCAGGCCGAACCAGGTGCCGGCGATGAAGCCCTTGAGCCCGGCCTCTTCCATCGTCGGGATCTCGGGCACGAGCGGCGAGCGCCGCGGCATCGTCACCGCCAGCGCACGCAGCTTGCCCGCCTTCACCTGTGGCAGCGTCACCGGGATCGTGTCGAACGCGAGTTCCACATGCCCGCCGAGCAGGTCGGTCATCGCCGGGGCGCTTCCCTTGTAGGGCACATGGGTGATCGAGATGCCGGCGGAGAGCTTGAGCAGTTCGCCGGCGAGGTGATTCGACGTGCCGGTGCCGAACGAGGCGAAGTTGAGCGCACCGGGTCGCGCGCGCGCGAGCCCGAGCAGTTCCTTCAGCGACTTCGCCGGCACCGACGGGTGCACGACCAGCATGAACGGCACCCGCCCGACGAGCGTGATCGGGGCGAAGTCGCGCGCGGGGTCGTAGGGCAGGTTGCGGATCGTCGCGCGCACCGTCGTGAGTTCGGGCGAGGCGGCGAACAGCAGCGTCGAGGCATCGGCCTCGGCCTTGGCAACCAGCGCAGCGCCGATCGTGCCGCTCGCCCCCGCGCGGTTCTCCACCACCACGGTCGAACCCGTCGCCGCCTGCAGTCGCTGCGCCACCAGTCGCGCAGCGATGTCGGTACTGCCGCCGGGCGGATAACCGACGATCAGACGCATGCCCTTGGCCGGCAGAGGGTCGGCCGCACGGGCGACCAGTGCGCCAGCCGGGAGCAGTACGGCGATCGAGAGCAGCATGCCGGCGCAGCGCACGACGTCGGCCGGTCGCAGCATGCTGGGCGGGCGTGACCCGCCAGCCGGGCGCAGCGCAGCCGTGTCGACGCCCGTGGCGCCCGTGTCGAGCAGGCAGCGCAGGGACGCTCGCCGCGCAGTGCGCCGCGCGCTCAGGGGGGCATCCGGTACGACGGCTACGGCACGTGCTGCATTCACCTGAAGCTCCCGTTACGCGATTCGGATTGCCGCTTACACTAGCAAGAATTTCCCGCAACGGCACGCGCTCGGCGCGATTCGCTCATGAACCAGGGTCCTGTCGAGCCTTCCACGTCGTCCACCGAAGCGCCGCTGCGCGATGCGCTGACGATCGGCATCGCGCAGACCGGTCCGGTGCTGACCGACGATCCGCGTGCGATGCTGCCGGCCGCACGCGAGATGTTCGAGCGTGCCGCGGCTGCGCACGTCGAACTGCTGCTGTTCTCCGAGGTGTTCCTCACCCCGTTCTTCCCCAACCGGCTCGAACCCGATTTCGATCGCTGGTTCGTCGAGGCTGACGGGCCGGTGATGGGCGAACTCGCCGCGCTCGCGCGCGCGCATGGCATCGCGGCGGTGTTCGGCTTCGGTGAGCGTGCCGGCGCGGCGTACTTCAACTCGGCGCTGGTGTGCGACGAGGCCGGCCGCACGCTGGGGATCTACCGCAAGACCCACATACCCGCGTATTTCCCCACGTCGCAGCAGGGCGGTACCGGCAGTTTCGAGAAGCTCTACTTCACGCCCGGGGGCACGTTGCCGGTATTTGCCTGGCGCGGCACGCGCTTCGGCATCCAGATCTGCAACGATCGCCTGTATCCGGAGGCCTCGCGCGTGCTGGCGCTGCGCGGGGCGCAGATGATCCTGATGCCGATCTGCTTTTCCACCTACGGCGATCCGGCGCAGCGCGCTTCGATCTGGGAGGTGCCGCTGCGCGCACGTGCCTACGAGAACGGCGTGTACGTGATCGCCTCCAACCGCGTCGGTGTCGAGGGCCCGCGCCACCACCTCGGGCGCAGCATGGTGGTGGATCCGCGCGGCATGATCGTCGCCGAGGCGGGCACACGCGAGCCCGAGCTGCTGGTGAGCCGGATCGATCTGGCAGCGGTCAGGCGCGCGCGGGTGGGCTTTCCGTGGTGGCGCGACCGTCGGCCCGACCTGTACGCCGATCTGGGGACGATCGAGCCGCCGGGGTGAGCGCTCGGTCGCGCGAGCGGCTCAGCGCGCCACCGGCACCGTGCTCTCCCAGGAGAAGCCCAGCGGATCGATCGTTCCAGCCTGCGCGGCGCCCAGTTCGGTGCGCTGCACGAAGATCGCCTCGTCGCGGACCACGGCACCGAGCGCGCCTGCGGCGGCGATCAGCCGCGACTGACCGGCGAGCGGCAGCGCGCGCGCGATCGCCGGTCCGGCCTGCAGCGCCTGCGCGTGCGCGGTGTCGATCAGCCCGAACCGTTCGTGCCGTCCGGCGTCGATCACCGACTGCTCGCGCTCGAGGGTGAACGCGCGCCCTGCGCGCAGATGGGCGGCGATCTCGAAGCGGGTGGCGAGCACCGCGAGCTTGCGTGCAGGGCCGGTGACGCGCACCACCGGTCCGGTGGTCGCGTGTCCGGCGCGCGCGCGCCCGGCCACCTTCACGTCGTCGAACAGCGGGAAGCTCACCTGCAGGTCGGCGTCGCGCGCGATGCTCTGCGTGTTGAACGCCATCACCGCGAACAGCAGGTCACGGATCACCTGCCGCTCGCAATCGGGCTGCATCACGAGGAAATCGATGTGATCGGCGGAGCGGGTCACGGCGGTCGGGTGCACGCGAAAACATCCGCGCCAGCTGGAAGGAGCGAGAGCGTAACTGCACGACCCGTGCGCATCCCCTGTGGTGGCGTTGTCCAGCCCCGTTCAGGGCGCGCCAGTTCAGGCCGCGCCAGTTCGGGCGCGGCGGTGGCGTGCCGCGCGCCGGCACCGTTGACCCCCCTCCACCGCCGGCCGGTGTTCAGGCCGCGGCGGCCTTCAGCGCCCTGTCCCTGGCTGCTCCGGGCAGGTTCGGGAACAGTCCGGTCGGCAGGCTCTCGATGAAGGCGAGCGACTCCTCGAGCTTGATCACGTCGGCGTACTTCGCGTGCATGTCGCACAGGTTGATCGCGTGGCTCGCCTGCGCGCGGTCGAAGCAGCCTTCCTCCACCAGCGACACGCGGAAGTTGTTCGAGAATGCGTCGAGCACGGTGGCACGCACGCAGCCGCTGGTGGTGGTGCCGGTCACGATCAGGCTGTCGGCGCCGAGCAGCATCAGCCACGACAGCAGCGGCGTGCCGTAGAACGCGCTGGGCTTCTGCTTGTAGACGACGAGGTCGTCGGGCTGCGGCGCGATCTCCGGCACGATCGTGTTGCCGTCGGCCTTCGCCTCGGCCTGTCCGGCGACCGGGCGTACCCGTTCGGCCGAGCGCGTGTTCTTCCACGCCCACGAGCCTGCATCCCAGTCATCTTCGCGGCGCACGCCGGTGGAGTACAGGATCGGCAGGCCCCTGGCGCGCCCGGCGGCGATCAACCGCCTGATCGCTGCCACGCCGTCCCACGCTTCGGCACCGCACGAGTTGCGCCAGCGCTTGATCGATTCCAGGATCGGTTCGGGCCGGTCGCCGCAGAAGTTGTAGTTGACGTCGATCACCAGAATGGCCGGACGCGCTCCGAAACCCTGGCGTGCGCCGTAGCCGCTGGCGGCGAACACCTGCCTGTCGCGTTCGGTGAGAAAGGCGTTCCATATCGGTTCGGACATCAGAGGCTCCTCGGTGGCATGCGGTGAGTACAGGCGAAATCGCCGGCAACGCTAGCAGATTTCGCACGGCCAGCGGGGCGCGCCGGGACTTTCGCTTGCCGGGTACGACGACGAGGCCGGGAGGGCTGCAGATGACTGCTTCAGTGCGTGGCTGCGCGCAGCCACGGTCCGGCCCCCTCAGCGCGCGAGGCAGGGCCGCTTCGGATCGAACGTCCACTCCGGCAGCAGGTACTGCATGGCGATCGCATCGTTGCGGTCCCCGCCGGCCTGATCCCGATACAGCGCGTGGGCCGCTTCGACCTGCGGCCAGTCCAGCTCGACGCCGAGTCCGGGCGCCTTCGGCACTTCGATCTGACCGCGGTCGATGATCAGCGGGCGCTGCGTGAGGCGCTGGCCGTCCTGCCAGATCCAGTGCGTGTCGATCGCGGTGACGCGGCCCGGTGCCGCTGCCGCGACGTGGGTGAACATCGCGAGCGAGACGTCGAAGTGGTTGTTCGAGTGCGAACCCCAGGTGAGGCCGGCCTCGCTGCAGGTCCGTGCGACCTTCAGTGCGCCGCGCATCGTCCAGAAGTGCGGATCGGCGAGCGGGATGTCGATGGCCCGCAGCGCGAGGGCGTGGCGCAGTTCGCGCCAGTCGGTGGCCACCATGTTGGTGGCGGTGGGAATGCCCGTGGCGGCGCGGTACTCGGCCATCACCTCGCGCCCGGAAAAGCCGCCTTCGGCGCCGCACGGATCCTCCGCGTAGGCCAGCACGCCGTGCAGATCGCGGGTGAGCCGGATCGCGTCGTCGAGCAGCCAGCCGCCGTTGGGATCGAGCGTGACGCGAGCCTGGGGAAAGCGCTCGTGCAGGGCGATCACCGCTTCCACCTCGTCCTCGCCGCGCAGCACGCCACCCTTGAGCTTGAAGTCGCTGAAGCCGTAGCGCGCGTGTGCCGCCTGCGCGAGTGCGACGATTGCCGCCGTGTCGAGCGCCGGCTCGTGCCGCAGCCGCAGCCAGTCGTCGTCGGCGTGATCGGGCGCCGCATACGGCAGCGGCGTGCGGCTGCGGTCGCCGATGTAGAACAGGTAGCCGAGCACCTGCACGCGGGCGCGTACTTCGCCCAGCCCTTCCTGCTGCGCGAGCAGTCGCGCCACCGGCAACCCCATGTGCTGGCCGAGCAGATCGAGCAGTGCGGCTTCGACTGCAGTCATCGCGTGGATGGTCACCCGCTGATCGAACGTCTGCTGGCCGCGGCCACCTGCATCGCGTGCGCCGAAGTCGCGCTCGATCGCGCGCAGCACCGCGTCGGCAGCGTCGAGCGGTTGCCCCAGCACCAGTGCACGCGACTGCTCCAGCGTCTGGCGGATGGCCTCTCCGCCGGGCACCTCACCCACGCCGGTGTGCCCGGCGCTGTCGGTGAGGATCACCAGATTGCGCACGAAGAACGGCGCGTGCGCGCCGCTCAGGTTGAGCAGCATGCTGTCGCGGCCGGCCACCGGCACGACCCGCATCGTGGTGACCGTCGGGAACTCGCTGCCCGACGTCCTCACCACGGAAAGCACGCGCGCAGGCTCAGTCGGAACCCAGCTGCAGCCGGCTCGGCAGCCGCTTCTCGATCGACCACTTGAGCAGCGCTGCACTGCGGAAGATGCCGTGGGCGAACTTGCTGTACGGCAGCAGCACGAACAACGCCATCACGGTGCCCAGGTGCAGCGCGAGCAGCAGCGCCATCGCACCCGTGTTGCGCAGCACGAGCAGCGCGAGCCCGGTGACGCTCACCGCGAACAGCAGCGCGATGAAGCCGTAGTCCATCGTCTTCTGCGCATCGTCGCCGTGCATCGGGTGACGTGCACGCTTCAGCCGCCAGAGCTGGATCGGGCCGATCACCAGGCCGATGCCACCCAGCGTGCCCAGGATCACCGGCAGACTGGTGTAGCCGTAGGGCGCCTGCCAGCCGAACACGTAGTGATAGACAGTTGCCACACTGGTCGAGGCAAGGCACAGCAGGAAGCCGTAGAACGTGTAGTGATGCGCGCGCCGGCGCGACAGGCTGAAGCGGTCGTCCTCGTTGTTGCAGCCCTCGCCGTGCCCGCCGTCGAGATACTTCAGTCTGAACGCGTTGTGGGCCGCCTCGGCGAACGGCGAGCCGCTGCCCGGCGGCGGCGCCTCGCCCGGGGCGATGTCGCGCCAGAACCGGGTCACGCCGATCGCCAGCGCGAGGACAGCGAAGCCGAAGACCGAGCCGAACATCGTCACCATCAGGTTGTGCGGAAACACGGCATAGAAGTTGCCGGCGAGCGGCTCGTGCCACAGCGATCCGGTGAGCGCGATCGCGAGCACCATGAACAGCGCGAGCCCGCCCGCGGTGGCGAGCGACAAGGCAGTTCCGTTGCGGTGATAGAGCGCGCCGAGGGCGTGCGGGAACGCGTAGTCGGTGTAGGTCTGCAGGCGAACCTTCGCCATCGACTGCGGCACGTTCACCATGAACTCGTGCGGTGGTGCGTACTGGCAGGCGTGCAGGCAGGCGCCACAGCTGTGGCACAGATTGGCCAGGTAGTGCACGTCGGCCTTGCCGAACTCGAGACGACGGGTCATCGCCGGGAACACCGCGCATGCGCCCTCGCAGTAGCGGCAGGCGTTGCAGATCTGCATCTGGCGGGCGACTTCGGCTTCGTTGGCAGTCAGTGCTTCGGGCATCGGGGTCTCTGTGGATCGCAAAGGTGTGGCGAGTGGGTCATGTGCCGGCCCGACGGCACCGGGCGGGCGGCACGGTGCCCGGGGCGCGGCAAACGCGTCGTCGCCCGGTCTCGCTGGTCAGGCGCAGCGCCGCCGCTGCGACGTGCGCGAT
>CANGUQ010000075.1 GCA_947456915.1 Betaproteobacteria bacterium | reverse complement strand
CAACGTGAAGGCGTGGTTCCAGGGGAATTTCTGAGCGTCGCGAGGTGCGCGCCGGCCGCGGCCGGCAGCGCGCCACGCGGCGGTGGCGAGAGGCAGGTTGCGGCAGGCACGGACGGCAGCGGCGGCGAAATGCACAGCGGTGACGGCAGCAGGACAGTTTCTGGCATGAGTTCAACCCGGCAATAGGAGAAACCGATGTTCGAGATCCTCGAGGCGTCGAATCAGGAAGCAGTGATCAAGGTGATCGGCGTGGGCGGCTGCGGCGGCAATGCGGTCGATCACATGGTGCTGAGCGGCGTGCACGGCGTGGAGTTCATCTGTGCGAACACCGATGCGCAGGCACTCAAGCGCTGCCAGTCGAAGAACCAGCTGCATCTGGGCAATGCCCTGACCAAGGGGCTGGGTGCGGGCGCGAACCCGGATATCGGCCGCCAGGCGGCGCTGGAGGACCGCGAGCGCATCGCCGAGGCGATCCGCGGCGCCGACATGCTGTTTCTCACCGCCGGCATGGGCGGCGGTACCGGCACCGGGGCAGCGCCCGTGGTGGCCGAGATCGCCAAGGAAATGGGCATCCTCACCATCGCCGTCGTGACCAAGCCGTTCACCTTCGAGCGCAAGCGGGTGCGCGTGGCGCAGGACGGCATCGAGGCGCTGTCGCAGTACGTCGACTCGCTGATCGTGATCCCGAACGACAAGCTGATGGAAGTTCTGGGCGCGGACGTGACGATGCAGGATGCCTTCCGGGCAGCGAACGAGGTGCTGCACGGCGCGGTCGCGGGGATCGCCGAGATCATCACGTTGCCGGGCATGATCAACGTGGACTTCGCCGACGTGCGCACGGTGATGTCGGAGACCGGCATGGCGATGATGGGTTCGGGCAACGCGTCGGGCGTCGATCGCGCCAAGATCGCCGCCGAGCAGGCGGTTGCCTGTCCGTTGCTGGAGAACATCGACCTGAACAACGCACGCGGGGTGCTGGTCAACGTGTCCGGCTCGCCGTCCAAGCTCAAGCTGGGCGAGATCCACGAGGTGATGGACACTGTGAGCGAGTTCGTGGCCGATGACGCCACCACGATCGTCGGTTCGGTGTTCGACGAGGCGATGGGCGATTCGCTGCGGGTGACGATCGTCGCCACCGGGCTGGGCGGTGCCGTCAACCGCGCGCAGCCGAAGCCGTTCACGGTAGTCAAGACCGGCACCGACAACGCGCCGGCCGACATCGTTTCCGGTTCCGCCGTGAACTACAGCGAGCTCGACGTGCCGGTCGTGTTCCGTCGCAAGAATCGCGAGGCGTCTGCCGCCGTCGAGGCGATGCAGCGCTCGGGGGTGGAGACCTACGACATTCCGGCGTTCCTGCGCAAGCAGGCGGACTGAGCAGAACGCGGACTCTGTCCGCAAGAAGTCAGCAGCAGGACAGCAGGATCCTGGAAGTCAGGCTGGGCCGCGTCGCGATAGACTTGCCGTCAGCGAGTTTCCGCGCCGCGGGCACGCTCGGCCGGGCAGGGCCCTGCCGCGCGCGGCGCAGGCACGGCCTGCCGGCGGTCCTGATGCGGCGGCGGCTGGCAGGCAGGATCGGATACGCAACCGGAACGGGCGCATCTCACTCCCTCATCGACCATGCTGAAGCAACGTACGCTGAAGTCACTGATCAAGACCACCGGCGTGGGCCTGCATACGGGACACAAGGTGGAATTGACGCTGCGTCCGGCCGCGCCGGACACCGGCGTGGTGTTTCATCGCGTCGATCTGCCCGGGGCCGCTGATCTGCCGGCACTCGCGCACGCGGTGACCGACACCCGGCTTGCGACCTGCCTGGGCGAGGGCGACAACAAGGTGTGGACGATCGAGCACCTGATGTCGGCGCTGGCCGGGCTGGGGATCGACAACGTGCACGTCGACCTGTCCGGGCCCGAATTGCCGATCATGGACGGCAGCGCCGGTCCGTTCGTCTTCCTGATCCAGTCGGCAGGCATCGAAGAGCAGCCCGCGCCGAAGCGCTTCATCAGGGTGCTCAGGCCGGTGGAAGTCCGCCACGGCGACAAGGTCGCCCGGTTCGAGCCGTTCGACGGCTTCCGCGTCACGCTGTCGATCGATTTCCGTCACCCGGTGTTCGAGCGCTCCGGTAACCGGCTGACCATCGATTTTGCCAGCGAGTCCTACGTGGATCAGATCAGCCGGGCCCGTACGTTCGGCTTCATGCAGGACGTCGAGGCGATGCGTGCGCAGGGGCTGGCGCTGGGCGGTACGCTCGACAACGCGGTCGTCATGGATGAATACCGGGTACTGAATCCGGACGGCCTGCGTTACGCAGACGAGTTCGTCAAGCACAAGGTCCTCGATTGTGTCGGCGACCTGTACCTTCTCGGTCATCCGGTAGTGGGCGAGTTCCTCGGGCACAAGTCCGGCCACGCGCTGAACAACCAGCTGCTGCGCGCCCTGCTCGCCGACCAGCGGGCGTGGGAGACAGTGACCTTCGACGAGCCGGAGCAGGCGCCGCCGTTCGCCCGGTTGCTGCCGGCGCTGGGCTGAGACGCGCGTTGCGGCAGATCGGCCGCACTTCGTCGTCGCCTCGGTCGGACGCGATGACGTGTCCTGCGCGACGGCTGCGCGTCGGGGGACGATCGCGATGACGCTGCTGATCCGGCTGATCCTGTTCGCGGTGATCGCCACCATCGGCGTGTGTCTGGTGGCCTATCTGTTCACGCGCCAGCGGCGCTACCTGAACTTCGCCGGGTCGACATTCAGGTTCGCCGTCCTGTTCCTGCTCGCGCTCTCGCTGCTGCTGATCCTGGAGCGCGCGATCACCGCGATCTAGCCGCAGACACGGGCGCGGATGGCATTGTTACAATTGTAAGAAATGATGGTAATGGGCCGTTACATACGCCAGTTCAACGACGAGACAGCGACTCGAGGGCTGCTTTTAGACGAGGATCGCTGACGTTCCCGGCAAGTTCTACCAGATCCGCACGTGTTCGCGGGGACAGCGGGATGGGCTTTCCGAGCGGCTGAGGCAGTTGGGCATGTGCCCGGTCGGGTTGCACGAGGATCCGTATTGACGTAACCTTCGGCTCGCGTTTGCGGATCTCGTCCGCAATCCTCGGGGCCTTCTGGCTGACCGAGGTCGCCACTGCAGGGCTCGAAGTAACGATTGCCAGTACGCCGCCGCGCAACGCGGCGACCGAACAACAACCCGAAACCCCATCCGGAAGCAGTTCATCCAGGTGAGCCTGCAGCCTCGCGAGGCGCCGGGCTTCTCCGTGCAGCAGCCGCAGACGGTCTTCCGACTTCACCCAGTCGGCTACGGAACGTGAGGTCACCGAGCCCCCCGCTCGGCCGCCCTGTCCGCAGGAACCGCCATGCCACGGACGAGGGACGAAGCGGAGGTCAGCAGCTTGAACGTCATCATCGTCTCTGGAAGTCTGGGCAGCGGTCGGACGATAGCACTGAACGGGTATCAGGCCGCCGGTCTTCTCGCCGTGATGTGCGTGGTCGTCGCGGTGCTGGTGGCGGGCGCGCAGAGCGTGTTTGCGCGGGTCGGGTCGGGAACCGAGAGCAGCCTGCTCGGCCAGCGGCACGACCACGATGCGCAGACCGTGCTGCGCGAGAGTCTGGACCTCATGGCGGTGAAGCTTGGCGAGATGCAGGCGCGCCTGCTGCGCCTCGACACGCTCGGCGAGCGGCTGGCGAAATCGGCCGGATTCAAGCCGCAGGAGTTCATGTTCGATCAGCCGCCCGGTCGCGGCGGAGCCGTCTCGGCCCCGTCGGCCGCCAGTCTCGTTCCGCGCGAACTCAGCATCGGCGAACTGGGGCAACGGCTCGATCAGTTGTCCCGGCAGGTCGACGAGCGCACCGAGCGCATGGGCGTCATCGAATCGCTGGTCAGCCTGAATTTCGCCCGGCGCAGTTTCGTGCCCAGCGGCATGCCGGTGTCGTACGGCCAGTTCTCGTCGAACTTCGGCTGGCGGATCGATCCGTTCACCGGTCGCAACGCATTCCACGAAGGCGTGGACTTCTTCGCGGAGACCGGGACGCCGATCAGCGCCGCTGCCAGCGGCGTGGTCGTGGTCGCCGAATTCCACCCGCAGTACGGGAATCTGGTCGAGATCGACCACGGCAACGAACTGATCACCCGTTACGCGCACGCCTCGGTGCTGCACGTCCGGGCGGGCGACATCGTCCGTCGCGGCCAGCGCATCGCCGACGTCGGGTCGACGGGCCGCTCGACCGGACCGCATCTGCACTTCGAAGTCCGTCTGCGCGGCCTTGCCCAGAACCCGCAGCAGTTTCTCAACCGCGGCTGAAGACGGGCTTCACCGGCCTGAGCGGGGCGGCGCGCCAGGCGCGGCGATTCCTGTGTCGCCGACGCTGACCACGGCCCGTCCCGGCGGACGCCTGCCCGAAACGTCAGGGTGATCCGTGTGGCGTGGCGCTGCCGCACTCGACCCGCGCACGACACGGTTACACTACGGGGTTACCCGCCGAGCGGCGCGAGACTGTCCCGCGCCGTCGGTCCAACGCCCACCCGGCCCTGCGATCGATGCTCCAAGACCTGCTGAAGAAGATTTTCGGCAGCCGCAATCAGCGGCTGCTCAAGACCTATGGCCAGACGGTCGTCCGGGTCAATGCGCTCGAGTCCTCGATGAAGGCGCTGAGCGATGCCGACCTGACCGGCAGGACCGCTGCGTTCAAGGCTCGCGTGGCCAACGGCGAGTCGCTCGACTCGCTGCTGCCGGAGGCCTTCGCGGTGGTGCGCGAGGCTTCGCGCCGCGTCTTCGAGATGCGCCACTTCGACGTGCAGCTGATCGGCGGGATGACCCTGCACAACGGCAAGATCGCCGAGATGCGTACCGGCGAGGGCAAGACGCTGGTGGCGACGTTGCCCGCATACCTCAATGCGCTCGCCGGCAAGGGCGTGCACGTGGTGACTGTCAACGACTACCTCGCCAAGCGCGATGCCGACTGGATGGGACAGGTCTATCGCTTTCTCGGCATGGAGGTCGGGGTGATCCTGTCGCAGCAGGAAACTGCCGACAAGAAACTCGCCTATGCGGCGGACATCACGTACGGCACCAACAACGAGTACGGGTTCGACTACCTGCGCGACAACATGGAGTACCAGCTCGCCGACAAGCGCCAGCGGCCGCTGAACTTCGCCATCGTCGACGAGGTGGACTCGATCCTGATCGACGAGGCGCGCACGCCGCTCATCATCTCCGGCCAGGCCGACGACACGACCGACCTGTACAACAAGGTCAACGTGATCGTGCCGAAGCTCGTGCGCCAGAAGGACGAGGAAGGCGAGGGCGACTACTGGGTCGACGAGAAACAGCACCAGATCATCCTGTCCGAGGCTGGCCACGAGCACGCCGAAGAACTGATGGCGCGCGCCGGACTGCTGGAAGCGGGCTCCAGCCTCTACGCCGCGGCGAACATCCAGCTGATGCATCACCTCAACGCTGCGCTGCGCGCGTATTCCCTGTTTCACCGCGACCAGCAGTACGTGGTGCAGAACGGCGAGGTGATCATCGTCGACGAGTTCACCGGGCGGCTGATGCCGGGCCGGCGCTGGTCCGACGGGCTGCATCAGGCAGTCGAGGCGAAGGAAGGCGTGGCGATCCAGAAGGAGAACCAGACGCTCGCTTCGATCACCTTCCAGAACTACTTCCGGATGTACGGCAAGCTCTCCGGAATGACCGGTACCGCCGACACCGAGGCCTACGAATTCAAGGACATCTACGGGCTGGAGACCGTGATCATCCCGACGCACCGCCCGATGGTGCGCAAGGACAACATGGATCAGGTGTTCCGCACGTCGAAGGAACGCTACGACGCGGTGATCGCCGACATCCGCGACTGCCGCGAGCGCGGTCAGCCGGTGCTCGTGGGCACCACCTCGATCGAGGCTTCCGAACTCGTGTCCAGCCTGCTCGACCGCGAGAAGCTCGAGCACCAGGTGCTGAATGCGAAGCAGCACGCCCGTGAGGCCGACGTCGTCGCGCAGGCCGGCCGCCCGAAGATGATCACCATCGCCACCAACATGGCCGGCCGCGGCACCGACATCGTGCTCGGCGGCAACGTCGAGCGCGAGATCGCCAGGGTGCGTGCCGACGACTCGCTCGACGAGCCCGTCCGCGAGGCGCGCATCGCCGCGCTGCGCGCGGAGTGGCAGCAGCTGCACGATCAGGTCGTGCAGGCTGGTGGGCTGCACATCATCGGCACCGAGCGGCATGAGTCCCGGCGCGTCGACAACCAGCTGCGCGGCCGCTCGGGCCGCCAGGGCGATCCGGGCTCCAGCCGGTTCTACCTGTCGCTGGAGGATCCCCTGCTGCGCATCTTCGCTTCGGACCGCGTGGCCGCGATCATGACCCGGCTCAAGCTGCCCGAAGGCGAGGCGATCGAGCACGTCTGGGTGACGCGCGCGATCGAGAACGCGCAGCGCAAGGTGGAAGCACGCAACTTCGACATCCGCAAGCAGCTGCTCGAGTACGACGACGTCGCCAACGACCAGCGCAAGGTGATCTACCAGCAGCGCGACGAACTGCTCGCCGCCAACGACATGCAGGAGAGCGTCACCGGCATGCGCAACGACGTGCTGCGCGCGGCGATCGGCCAGTACGTTCCGTCGGGCAGCCTGCACGAGCAGTGGGACGGCCCCGGACTGGAGAAGCT
Organism: Betaproteobacteria bacterium; assembly: GCA_947456915.1. Classification (GTDB taxonomy): domain Bacteria; phylum Pseudomonadota; class Gammaproteobacteria; order Burkholderiales; family CAIKXV01; genus CAIKXV01. The sequence continues at coordinate 5,086 of CANGUQ010000075.1, read as the reverse complement.
GCTCGCCTCCGAATTCAATCTGCACGTGCCGGTCGGCGAGTGGGTCGAGAAGGAAGACAACCTCGACGAGGAAACGCTGATCGAGAGAGTTCTCGCCGCGGCTGGCCGCCAGTACGAGGAAAAGCTCGTCAACATCGATCCTCAGGTGATGCGCCAGTACGAGCGCGCCGTCATGCTGCAGAGCTTCGACTCGCACTGGCGCGAGCATCTGGCTGCGCTCGACCACCTGCGACAGGGCATCCATCTGCGCAGCTACGCGCAGAAGAATCCGAAGCAGGAGTACAAGGCCGATGCGTTCACGATGTTCAGCGACATGCTCGACCGCATCAAGGCCGATGTCACCCGGACGCTGATGCTGGTGCAGATCCGCAGCGCCGAGGAAGTCGCGCAGGCGGAGGAGCCGGCGCAGTTGCGCAACGTGACCTACCAGCATGCGGAGGCGGTCGAGGCGCTTGCCGAGGGCTCGACGGTCGAGGGCGAGGCAGCGGCGGTGCAGGCCGAAACCGCGCTCGCGGAGGCCGCGCGAGCACAGCCGTTCGTGCGGCCCGGCCAGAAGGTCGGGCGCAACGACCCCTGCCCGTGCGGCTCGGGAAAGAAGTACAAGGTCTGCCACGGCCGCCTGAGCTGATTGCCGCGCCGCGCACGACCCACGGCGTCGCGCGTACGGCCGCAGGCCGCGCGGGCGGCGTGCCATCCACCTGAACGAAGAGTGACCGTATGCCCGTCAATCTGACCGCGCCGGATCCGGACAGTCTGCTTGCAATCGACGGTGTGGAACTCGGATTCGCCGAAGCCGGCATTCGCAAGGCGGGACGTCGCGACCTGATGCTGGTGCGCCTGGCGAGCGGGGCACAGGTCGCCGGCGTGTTCACCCGCAACAGCTTCGCCGCGGCGCCGGTACAGGTGTGCCGCGAGCACCTGGCAGCCGGTGCGAGCGTGCGTGCGCTGCTGGTGAACGCCGGCAACGCCAACTGCGGCACCGGCGCACCCGGACTCGCCGATGCACGGCGCTCGTGCGAACTGGTGGCGGCCGCTATCGGCTGCGGTGCGAGCCAGGTGCTGCCGTTCTCCACCGGGGTCATTCTCGAGCCGCTGCCGATGGCGAAGATCGAGGCGGCGCTGCCGCAGTGCGTCGCCAGTCTGGGCGCCGCGAACTGGGCGCAGGCGGCCAGCGCGATCATGACCACCGACACCGTGCCCAAGGGCGGCTCGACCACGGTGAAGCTCGACGCGGCGACGGTGCGCATCACCGGCATCGCCAAGGGCGTGGGCATGCTGCAGCCGAACATGGCGACCATGCTTGCCTACCTCGCCACTGATGCCGCGGTCGCCGCCCCGGTGCTGCAGGCGCTGGTCAGGCGCGTCGCCGATCGCTCGTTCAACCGGGTGACGGTCGACGGGGACACCTCGACCAACGACTCCTTCGTGCTGATCGCCACCGGGCGCGCCGCGATGGTGCCGATCGCCGATGACGCGGATCCGCGGTTGCCGCTGCTCGAGGCGGCGCTGGTCGATGTCGCAGCCCGCCTCGCGCAGGCGATCGCGCGCGACGGCGAAGGGGCCACGAAGTTCATCACCGTGGACGTGCGCGGCGCGGCGAGCGAGGACGAGGCACTGCGCGTGGCGCGCGGCGTCGCCAACTCGCCGCTGGTGAAGACCGCGCTGTTCGCCTCCGATCCGAATCTCGGCCGTCTGCTGATGGCGATCGGTAACGCCGGCATTGCCGATTTCGACACCTCGCGGTTGCAGTTGCGACTGGGCGGGGTCACCGTCATCGAAAACGGCGGGCGCGCGGCGAGCTACCGCGAGGAGGACGGTGCACGGGTGATGCAGCCTGCCGAGATCACCATCGACATAGACCTCGGACGCGGCAGCGCAAAGACCACCGTCTGGACCTGCGATTTCTCGTATGACTACGTCAAGATCAACGCGGAGTACCGCACCTGAACGGCGCGGGCCCGGCGCCCGCCCGTCCGTGCCTGCAACCGCAGCGTCCGATCCGTCGGCGCAGGCGCTGCAGCGCATCGCGCTGGCTGCCGAGTCGATCGCGGCCGCACTGGCCCGTCTGGGGCCGCCGCCAGCGAAGCCGGTCGACTGGCAGAGTGCGGTGGCGTTTCGCTGGCGGCGGCGTGACGGCACGGGGGAACTGCAGCCGGTGCTGCATCGGCACCGGATCGCGCTCGCCGATCTGCACGGCATAGATCGGCAGAAGCAGCTGGTGGAGCAGAACACGCGCCAGTTCGTGCAGGGTTTCTGCGCGAACAACGTGCTGCTCACGGGTGCGCGCGGCACCGGCAAGTCGTCGCTGGTCAAGGCGGTGCTCGAGAAACATGCGCGGCAGAAGCTGCGCCTGATCGAGGTCGACAAGCAGGACCTGCTCGATCTGCCGCAGATCGTCGATCTGGTGAGCGATCGCCCCGAACGCTTCATCCTGTACTGCGATGACCTGTCGTTCGAGGCCGACGAGCCCGGCTACAAGGCGCTGAAGACGGTACTCGACGGATCGATCGCGGCGACTTCGGACAACGTGCTCGTCTATGCCACCTCCAATCGTCGGCATCTGATGCCCGAGTACATGGCGGAGAACCTCGAGTACAAGCACGTGGGCGAGGAGATCCACCCGGGCGAGACGGTCGAGGAGAAGGTGTCGCTGTCGGAGCGGTTCGGTCTCTGGGTGTCGTTCTGGCCGTTCGACCAGGCCGATTACCTCGCGATCTGCGCGGTGTGGCTGCGCCGCTTCGGCGTGAGCAGACCGGATACGCCAGAGATCAGGGCGGCTGCGCTGCAGTGGGCGCTCGACCGCAGCTCGCGCAGCGGGCGCATCGCCTGGCAGTTCGCGCGCGACTGGGCGGGACGTCAGCACGCGCGCGGGCGCGGTTGATGTCGGCGTGACCGCCATGGCGCGCCGGTGAGCGGCATCGCCGCGCCGCAGGCCGCGGCTGCATCCGGCGCGGCACCGGTGCTGCAGGTCGTGGCCGGCATTCTCGAACGTGACGACGGGCGCGTGCTGATCACGCAGCGTCCGGCCGGCAAGGTCTACGCGGGTTACTGGGAGTTTCCCGGCGGCAAGGTCGAGCCGGGAGAGACGCAGCATGCAGCGATCGCGCGCGAACTGGCCGAGGAACTCGCGATCGAGGTCGTGGTCGCCCATCCCTGGCTGCGCCGCAGGTTCGCCTATCCGCACGCGACGGTCGATCTGCGCTTCTTTCGCATCCCGCGCTGGCGCGGCGAACCGGTGAGCTGCGAGGCACAGGCGCTGAGCTGGGAGGACGTGCACGCACCGACGGTGGCGCCGATGCTGCCGGCGAACGGCCCGATCCTCGCCGCACTGCGCCTGCCCGCAGAGTACGCACTCACCCAGGCGCACCGGATCGGCGCCGATGCGCAGCTCGAGCGACTCGATCGGGCACTGGCGCGCGGGGTGCGCCTGTTCCAGCTGCGCGAACCCGGCATGTCTGCGGCACGGTTGCAGCCCTACGCGCAGACGTTCATCGCGCGCGCCCGCTCGCAGGGTGCGCGCGTGCTGATCAATGGTGATGTCGAACTCGCGCGCGCGCTCGCCGCCGACGGCGTGCACCTGCGCGCAGCCCAGCTCGCGGCGCTCGACGAGCGCCCTGCGCTGCCTCTGGTCGCCGCGTCGTGCCACGACGCGGGCGAACTCGCGCGAGCTGCAGAACTGGGCTGCGACTTCGCCGTGCTGGGGCCGGTCGCCGCCACGCTCACGCATCCGGGCGCCCGGCCCCTGGGGTGGGAGCGGTTCGCGGCACTGACCGCACCGGCGATGCTGCCCGTCTACGCGCTGGGCGGCATGACACCGGCCGATCTCGACCAGGCGCGCAGCAGCGGTGCGCACGGGGTGGCCTGTCAACGTGCGGCGTGGCAGTGAGCAGCGGCAGCGGGTTCGTGACGTGCAACCGATGACGAACGCGCCCGCGCCGCTTCGTCCGTTGCCCGGTGAGGTCGCCGTGCAGTACGTCGACCTCGATCGCATCGTGCCGCCGAGCGTCGCCTCTCGCCTGCCGCGTTCGCTGCGCGTGCTGCTGGAAAATGTCGCCTGGCACACGCCGCAGCGCGTGGCCGCTCTGTTCGACGCCTCGGGCCGCCTCGATCGCAGCGTCGAGATCGACTTCTTTCCCGGCCGCGTGCTGATGCACGACACGACCTGCCTGCCCGCGCTCGCCGACTTCGCCGCGATGCGCGATGCCGTGGTTGCGCTGGGCGGGGACGCCGCGCGGGTCAACCCGGTGATCCCGGTCGACCTGGTGATCGATCACTCCGTGACCGTCGAGCACTACGGCAGCGCCGAGGCTGCCGCCCGCAACCTCGATGTGGATTTCCGTCGCAACGCCGAGCGCTACCGGTTCGTGAAGTGGGCACAGCAGAGTCTCGCCAACTTCCGCGTGATGCCGCCCGGCAGCGGCATCCTGCACCAGCTGAATCTGGAGTATCTGGCGCAGGTCGTGTGCGTGCGCGAGGGTCCTGTCGCGGCCGCCGTTGCCGATACGCTGGTCGGCACCGACAGTCACACGCCGATGATCAACGCGCTGGGCGTGCTCGGCTGGGGCGTGGGCGGCGTCGAAGCGCAGGCAGCGATGCTGGGCGAGCCGCTCGCGATGACCGTGCCCGAAGTCACCGGCGTGCGTCTGCGTGGCCGTCTGCCGGCCGGTGTGACTGCCACCGATCTCGCGCTGCACGTGACGCAGCTGTTGCGCGCTCACGGCGTGCTCGGCCGTTTCGTCGAGTTCTGCGGGCCCGGGGTTGCCGCGCTGTCGGTCGCCGACCGCGCCACGGTGGCGAACATGGCCCCGGAGTACGGAGCGACCTGCGCCTATTTTCCGATCGACGCAGCCACGCTCGATTACCTGCGCTCGACCGGGCGCAGCGAGCGGCAGGTCGCACGCGTGGCAGCGCACGCCCGGGCGCAGCGTCTGTGGCTCGATGTCGGCGACGAAGATCCGTCGTTCGACGCGCGGGTCGAACTCGACCTGGACCGGCTCGAACCGGTGGTCGCCGGCCCGCGCTATCCGCACGAGCGCAAGCCGCTCGCCATCGTGCGCGACGATTTCCTGCGCGTGTGGCCGACGCT